>CAMATE010000045.1 GCA_945861075.1 Akkermansia muciniphila | reverse complement strand
GTGCTGGCGCTCTTGCGCGATGTGGCCGCCGATGAAACCGCCAGCAAGGGCTCCCGCATCGCCGCGGTGAATGCGATGGTCCTGGGCTTTCCGCAGGAATCGAAAGGCCGCCTGCCCCGCATGATGAGCGACGAAGTGTTGGCACCGGCGATTCTGCATGCCCTCGCCGGTTCGGCCCAACCGCGCGGACTCGTTTCCCCGGACTTGATCGAACGACTGCTCAACTCCGCCAATCCGGTGGTCCGCCGGACGGCCGCCAACAATGCTTCCCGCCTGGTGGGTCCGGCCGCGGCTCCGGCCCTCGTGAGTCATTTGGCCGATGCCGATCCCATCGTCGCCCACGCCGTCGTGCGGGCCTTGACCGATATCTCGGCGGTCGATGCCTGCCTGAAGGTCGTGGATCAACCGAAGACCCGACCCGAGGTGCGCACCGCCGCCTTGCGGGTGCTCCAGTCGCTGCACCAAACCGGCTTGGCCGATGCACTCATTCAGCGACTGTCGTCCGAAAAAACAGAATCCCGCCGCGCCGGATTGATCACGGCACTTTGCCGCCTGCATTTCCTGGAAGGGCCCTGGAAGGGCGACTCCTGGGGCACTCGCCCGGACACCCGCGGGCCCTATTACCAGCCCGAATCCTGGGAAGGCACGACCCGCATCGCCGCGGCCTTGAAAGACCAACTGAACCGCGCCGAGGCCAGCGAGGCGGCGTTCATCGGGCGCGAGTTTTCCCGCCATCGCATTCCCGCCGGTGACGCCCTCGAAACCCTTCTGACGCGGGCCGCTTCCGAGCCCAGCCTGCTGCCGGCGGTGGCCGGTCAATTGGCGGAGTCGGAAGACATCCCGGCCAAGGCCGTGCCGCTGCTGGTGCGGGCCGCCACCGCGACCGAGACGTCCGATGCAGCCCGGGCGCAGGCCGTGATCGCATTGGTCAAGACCGTGGATCCGGAGGCTTGGCGGGCCGCGCTGAACGCTCTGCCAAAGGTCCAGGCGACCAAGTCGGAGAACAACCTCGCCGAGAAGGCCGCCAACGCGTTCCGCAATGCGCCGAAGCTCGACCAGGTCCACGGCGTGTTTGAAGCCGTGGCCGCCGAGGCCGAAGGGCCCGCCTCGGCCCTGGCCGAGACCGCGGTGCTGCGCCTGGCCTCGCGCAAGGTGGGCGCCCCAGAAGCCCGGGCCGCGGCCAATGCGTCGCTGGATGCCGGTTGGTCGCAGCCGAAGCGCCGCCTGCAAATCCTGAAGGCTGCCGCCCAAATCGGTGACGCGTCTCGCGCCGCCGCCTTCGTGGCCGCCCTCGACGATGCCGACCCGACCATCGCCAAGACCGCCCGCGAAACCGTCGGCCGCCTGAAAATCGACCCCGACAAGTTCCGGGCAGAAGCCAAGGCCGCCAAGGTCGGCGACCTGCCCATTGACGACGTGCTGGCGCAGGTCCAGAAGACCGCCGGCGACGCCACCCGCGGCGGCCAACTCTTCGGTCAAATCGGCTGCAATGGCTGCCACACGGTGAAGGCCGACGAACCGGTCAAAGGCCCTTACCTCGGCACCATTGCCACCGTCTACAAGCGGCGCGAACTGGCCGAAGCGATCCTTCTGCCCAACAAGACCCTGGCGCAGGGGTTCGTCGCCAACCACTTCGAACTCAAGGACGGGACTGAGATCGACGGGTTCGTGGTGCGGGAGGCCGCCGACGCGGTGACCGTGCGCACCATCACCGCCATCGAGCAGACGATCCCCGTTGCACAAATTGCCCAGCGCGAGAAGCAGCAGCGTTCACTCATGCCCGAAGGACTGGCCGCTGGACTCACCGTCCGGGAACTGGCTTCGGTGCTCGACTACCTGGAGCAACTTTCACGCGGTCCCCAGTGACCGAGGTCGTCGGGACCCGCGGAGGCCCGGGGTCGCTTGCCCTGTCTGGATTCCGAACACGCCAGATTCCGAACAGGGTGCTTTCCTGTTCGGGTCTTGAGCCTTAGCCTGAAGGTTCATGGGTACGTTGATGGAGCCGCAGGTGGTTTTGACGCATGAGAGCGATCTCGACGGGCTGGTTTCCGGCCTGTTGCTGCAGCGTCTGGCTGGACAAATGTTCGGCTCCGATGTGGCGCTGGAGGCCTATCACTACCAAGGTTGGAAGGCCCGCCAACTCTCGGAGCGCACCGCTTGGGTGAGCGACTTCACCTTCGAGGCCCGCCTTGACCGCAACAGTTGGCTGGTGGTGGATCACCATGCTTCCGAAGCCAAACCTTCGGCGGCTCAACTCATCCACGACCCCAATAAATCGGCCAGCCGCCTGTGCTACGAACTCTGCCAGAAGCACGGCATCACTTCACCGGCGCTCGACCGGATCGTCGAACTCACCGACATCGGCGACCTTTTCCAAGACAACCACGTTGATTTTGTGGAGGCCTGCGACTACGCCAATCTGGTCAAGTCGTATGGATTCTGGAACCTGCATTCCCTGATCGGTGGCCGCATTGAAGGATTGCTCGACCACCCGCTGCTCGAAGTGATGCGTGTCAAACGCAAGGTGGAGGATCCCATCGGATTCGCCTGGGCCAAAGACCATGTCGAGGCACTGTGCCCGGAGGTCGGATTGGTGCGTCCGGTGGTGGGCAACACCAATGTCATTGTTCACCAATTGCTGGAACAGGGAGTCACACCGCATCCCGTGCTGGCCACTCTCTTCAAGAAGGGCAATGGATCCTTCATCGTGAGCTTCCGCAGCCGCAATGGTGAGGCGTTGAAAGTCGCCTCCAAGCTCGACGGCGGTGGGCACCCGAACGCGTCGGGCACGACCTTGCCCCGCTCCGTGAATGACCACGAGGCGGCGGCCGAGTACATCCGCCAGCGATTGAACCCCACCCTCCCGGGTTCTTCCCTGAACGGAATGGAAGACCTGCTTCAGCGTTGGGAAGAGATGAAACGCTGAAGAGCCGAAGGGCCAGGCCTCGGACGGCCATTGGGTGCCCGTGAGTCCGGGTGGGCGAACCACACCCCGAATTCAGAAAATCCTCGTTAGCCGGACCGGGTTAGCGCCGGTTCATCTGCCAGAGCAGCAGGCCGAGGATCGCTGAGAACACACAACCCACGACGATGGCTGCGAAGAGTTGCTGAAAATGCTTCTTCCGCGCACCCCGACCCTGACCAGGCAGGAGGTAGTAGCGGTGTTCTTCAGGATTCTTCGGTTTACCGAACAGGGGCATAGGAGGGCTCTGGGGCAATGTGTTACGGGAGCCACCGGCCGTTGGCAATATTTCCCGAGCAGATTCATGGGCCGGACCTCACCCTCGGTATTTGAGGCAATTCGAAAACAGCACCCGTTCTCCCAGTTGCAGCCCAGCCTCAGACCCCCTATTTGTCCTGAAGCGGTCGCCTGAAGCGCGGCCCATTTGATTCTTCAATCCATGAAACGCATCACGCTCTTTGCGCTGACGAACGTCGCGGTCCTAGTGGTCATCTCCATCGTGGTCCGGGCCCTGGGCCTCGACCGGTGGATCGGGGCCCACGGCATCAGCTACACCGGCCTCATGGTGATGTCGCTGGTCATCGGTTTTACCGGCAGCCTCTTCTCACTGCTGATCTCCAAATGGATGGCCATCCGGGCGTATTCCATCGAACTCATCAAAACCCCGTCCAACAGCACTGAGCAGTGGCTGGTGCAGACGGTTCGTGAGCAATCCGAGAAAGCCGGAATCCCCATGCCTGACGTGGGCATCTACGACAGCCCGGAGGCCAACGCGTTCGCCACTGGCCGCTCGCGCAACAACGCTCTGGTCGCCGTCAGCTCGGGTTTGCTGCACCAAATGCGCCAGCGCGAAGTCGAGGGTGTTCTCGCCCACGAGGTGGCCCACATCTCCAATGGCGACATGGTCACCATGACATTGCTCCAAGGCGTCCTGAACACCTTCGTCGTGTTTTTCTCCCGAGTGATCGGCCTGCTGGTCGACTCGTTCCTGCAAGGCAACCGCCGCGATGACGAAGGCCGCTCCTCGGGCACCGGCATGGGTTTCTTCATCGGCTCCATGGTGGCTCAGATCTTCCTCGGTCTCTTGGCTTCGATGGTGGTGATGGCCTACAGCCGCCGTCGCGAGTTTGCTGCCGACGCCATGGCCGCACGTATCGAAGGCAAGGATGCCATGATCGGCGCTCTCCAACGCCTGAAGGTGATCCACGAGGGCGGCGGCGTGCTCGATGATCGCTCGGCTTCCCTGGCCGCCTTCAAGATCAGCCACAATTACGGCAACTGGTTTGCCTCCCACCCGCCCCTCGACGATCGCATCCAAGCCCTCCAGAACGCCCGTTGAACCCAATGACTGTTCAGCGGGGATCCTCGGCGAGCCAACGGGTCACATAGGGATCGATTCGGGAAAGCACGAGGAAACTCCATCGCTCACGAATGCGCTCCCACCAAGACCGCGACCGTGCCCACGTCGTCGGATCGACTGGAACCGCCATCGACTCGGCGGCATCGAACCACGCGGCGGCGTCCGAGGCGGCCTCCGGGTGCTGGATGCGCACCATCAACTCGTGGTTGATGTGCAGGCTGCGGGTATCGAGGTTGGACGACCCAACAAAAACCGAGTCGTCCACGCGGTAGAGCTTTGCGTGGAGAACCTGAGGCGCGTATTCCCGGATCTCCACCCCGGAGCGGAGCATCCGGCCGTACAGAAAACGCCCGGCCCGCAACGAGATGGACACATCGGATTTTCCCGGCACCAAAATCCGCACTCGCCCTCCGCGCGCAGCGACCCGACGGAGTGCGGCCCGAAGGGCTAATCCCGGCAGGAAGTACGCCACCGCGATGCGAACGTCGCGGGCTTCTTCCAGGCATTCCAAAAACTCCGCCAAGAAGGCGTTGCGACCGCGACCCGGTCCACTGGGTAACACCCGAATTCCTTCTGACGACCCCGGACTGAAGTCCCCCGGGTTGCGACGACGCAGTCGCGGAAAACGCGGGGGTCTCTGATCGGCCCGGTCCCACATGGCTTCAAAGGTATCCACCAGCGTCTCGACGACGGGACCCGTAAGGCGGATGCCGATATCCCGCCATCCGGAATGAATGCCGTCACCGAGGTACTCGGGGGCCACGTTGAACCCCCCGGTGATGGCCAGAGTCTGGTCGATCACCAGCAGCTTGCGGTGACTGCGGACCGGCAATCGACGCAGCGTCAACGGGTTGAAAACCCGAACCTCACCGCCGGCCAATCGCAACGGATCAAAGAACCCCTCATCGAGGGACGAAGAACCCAAACCATCGATCAGGACACGAACCGAGACACCACGACGGGCCACACGAATCAGTGCGTCACGGACGGGGCCCCCAGGGTTCCCATCGGCATAAATGTAAGTCTCCAGACAGACACAACTCCGCGCTCCTTCGATCGCAGCGATCAGAGCTGAAAAAGCCTCGTCGCCCGTCCTGAGCCATTGGAAGGAAGTATCACCCATCGTTGCCGCCCGTTGCATACTGGTCCCCAACGATCTGTGCCAACCCAAACCCACGTCGCAAGCGGCATCCCATCGCCCGGGCTGAGCCGTCAAAACAGGCTCGCGCTGCCGGGACAATCTGATATTGCCTCTTCCATGAGTTCCAGATGGACCCATTGGAAGTGGTGGACGGCGATGACACTGCTGACCGGCGGACTGCTTGCGCAGGCCCCGACACGGTCCGGCGGGCTCGAAATCAACGCCTTCCAGCGCGCGCTGCCGGCACCCGGCGATACTGCATCCGCCACCACTCGGATCCAATACCCGCAGGCACTGGCCTGGGACACGCAAACCCGCGAAATCCACGCCAAGGATGGGGAGCAATCGGTCGACTTCCGCTTCGCCCTCACCAACGTCTGGACCAATGCCGTCACGATCAGCAGCACCAAGACCAGTTGCGGTTGCACCGTGGCGCGTCTCCCGGAGACACCTTGGCTCATCCAGCCCGGCAAGGGCGGTGAGATCTCGGGTAACATGAACCTCCTGGGCAAGGCCGGGACCATCGTCAAGACAGTGACGGTCTCGACCGATGTCGGTCCGATTCTTCTCAATGTGAAGGTGCACATCGCCCCGCCGGATCCGAGTCGGATGCGGGCGGCCGACCGCCAACGCAATCTGGCCGTGGCCGCCGCGGACCGGCAGGCCGTCTTCCGAGGCGAATGTGCGTCCTGCCATGTGGCTCCAACGGTGGGCAAGAAGGGCGCCGAGCTGTACGCCACCGCCTGCGGGATCTGCCACGACGCCGAAAACAAGGCCACCATGGTGCCCGCGCTCCGGGAACTGAAGCACCCCACCGACCGGGCCTTCTGGATGCAGTGGATCCGCAACGGCAAACCCAACAGCCTGATGCCCGCCTTCGATCTCAAGCAGGGCGGTATTCTCGACGAAGACCAAATGGCCTCGCTGGCCGATCACCTCGACAGCGCCGCCTTCAAGACGGGGCACTCCGCCACTCCGGCCAAGACACCCCAACCGTGAGCCTGCCAGGTCGCTTCATCACGCTCGAGGGCGGCGAGGCCGCCGGCAAGTCCACGCAAATCGCCCGGCTGGCCGAACGCTTGCGCCGCCAAGGGCGATCCGTTCTGGAACTCCGGGAACCCGGTGGGACACCGCTGGGTGAGAAAATCCGCCACCTGCTCAAGCACGATCCAGACGGCCGAGGCATGTGTCCCGAAACCGAACTACTGCTCATGAACGCGAGTCGGGCCGAACTGGTCCGCAGCCGGATTCTCCCGGCCTTGCGCTCCGGCCATGTGGTTCTTTGCGACCGCTTCTACGACTCAACCGTGGCCTATCAGGGGCACGGACGCGGACTGGATTTGGCGGCTGTCCAGTCCGTGATCCAACTGGCCGTGGGAGGACTGCGTCCGGATCGAACTCTGTGGTTGGATGTGGCCCCGGAAATCGCCCAAACCCGTTTGGCCGGACGCAAGGCCGCGCTGGCAACGAGCGAGCCGTCCGATCGCTTCGATGAAGAGCAGGCAGCCTTCTTCGCCCGGGTGGCCCATGGCTTCAAGGAGTCGTTCCACGCGGACCCCGATCGCTGGCGACAAGTCGATGCCGGCGGAACTCTGGATGGCGTCGAGGAGGCCGTCTGGTCGGCCGTCTCGGATCTCTTCGCCAAAGCCTGAAACGGTCGGCTGAATTTGGGGGCTCGGACCCGTTTCCGGAGCCGCAGACTCAACGCCCGAAGGGCATCTTGCCCATGAGTCCGCCAGCCCCACCCATCTTGCTCATCATCTTCTGGAACTTACCCATCTTGCGCATCATGTCGCGCATCTCGTCGAAGCGTTTGAGCAAGTTGTTCACCTCGGTCACGGTGACGCCCGAGCCCTTGGCGATGCGCTGACGACGACGGGCATTGAGGATTTGGGGTGAACCCCGCTCCTGACGCGTCATGCCGCACAAGATGCCCTCCATACGCTTGAAATCCTTCTCACTCTTGGAGAGATCGGTGTTCTTGAGCATCTCGGAACCACCCGGCAGCAAACCAACGATGTCCTGAAGCGGTCCGAGTTTCTTCATCTCACGGAGCTGAACCAGGAAGTCATCCAGGGTGAACTGCCCCTTGCGCATCTTCTCCTCCAAATCCATCGCCTTGGAGGCATCGACGCGATCCATTGCCTTCTCGACCAGCGAGACGACGTCACCCATGCCCAGGATTCGCTGAGCCATGCGCTCCGGATGGAACAGCTCGAGGTCTTCAAGCTTCTCACCCACACCCATGAACTTGATGGGCTTGCCCACGACATGCCGGAACGACAAGGCCGCGCCGCCGCGAGCATCGCCGTCGAGCTTGCTCAAGATGGCACCGGTGATGTTGAGGGCTTTATCGAAATGGGTGGCCACGCTGACGGCCTCTTGACCGGTGGCCGCATCCAGCACCAGCAGCGTCTCGGCCGGTTTGATCAAATCGCGCAAGCGCACCAGTTCCTGGACCAGATTCTCGTCGATCTGAAGGCGACCTGCGGTGTCGAAGATGACCGTGTTGCACTGGTGGCCGGCCGCGTATTCGAGGGCCTCCCGGGCGATCTTCAGCACATCGGTCTCGCCCTTCTTCACGAAGACCGGCACTCCGATTTGCGCCCCGAGCGTGGCCAATTGATCCATGGCCGCCGGGCGATACACATCGGCAGCCACGAGCAACGGCAGCTTTCCTTGCTTCAGCAACAGTTTGGCCAGCTTGCCGGAACTGGTGGTCTTGCCGGAGCCGTGCAAACCGCACATCAAGATGCAGGCCGGGTTCCCGCTGAGGTGAAGCCCTTGGTTCTCCGATCCCAAGAGAGTGACCAATTCATCGCTGATGATCTTGATCATCTGCTGGCCAGGATGGACCGATTGGACGACCTCTTCGCCCAGGGCCTTGCCCTTGATCGATTCGACGAAATCCTTGGCGACCTTGAAGTGCACATCGGCCTCCAGCAGCGCCATGCGCACATCGCGCAGGGACTCCGAGACGTTGCCCTCGGAAATCTTCCCCAGCCCCCGCAGGTTGCGGAAAACGTTCTGCAATTTGCCACTCAGGGAGTCGAACATGGGCTTGAGCCTAGCGCAGCAGCCCCGCCGCCGGAAAGCCCGGAGGCGAGGGGTTACAGGAGGATCGACTGGCCCGCACCGGCAGCGGGGGCTGCCCGGAAACGGCAATCCACGGTGGGGGAGGTGCAGTCTTGGAATGGCTCCGCCGGTGTGTCGCGAGGGTAAACCCATCGGCGGATTCCCCTTCCGTGGATGGCCAACGGGTGCTAGAGCAATTCCATTCCCCGGAAAATCCTCCCCACGCATCCCATGCATCCGAAAACCCTGAACCAACGGACCGGTCACCGAGCCCACGGTGCCGCCGGATTCACCCTGATCGAACTGCTGGTGGTCATCGCCATCATCGCCATCTTAGCCGGAATGCTCTTACCAGCGCTCTCGAAGGCCAAGGCCAAGGCCAACGGCGTGAAATGCATTAGTAACCTGCGGCAAATGGGCCTGGCGACGATCACCTATATCATGGACCACGGGGTTTATCCGGTGGGCATCGACGGCGGCGACGGGGCCGCTTGGCTCTGGCCGGCCTTGTTGCGCAGCAGCATGTATGGCGGACAAAACACCGATGTCTTCCGGTGCCCGGCGGCACCCCAACAGTCGCAATGGGTTCCGAAGTTCGGCAGCGGGGCTCCAGCCAAGCTGGGCTACCTGAAGGATGAAGTGCGCTTGCGCCCCGGTGGCACCTTCTTCATGAGCTATGGCTACAATGTCTGGGGAGCCTTTGCCGGCAAGACGCCCAACACAGGGCTCGGTGTGTACCTCGGGGATCCGGTCTGGGGCGAGACCAAGGAATCCTCGGTCAAGAACCCCACCGAGATGATCGCTTTCGGCGACAGCAACTGGGACGTGAAGAAGAAAGGCGACCGCGACTGGAGCGGATTCATTGGCATGTACGAGGAGCGCCAATGGCCCCTGGAAATCCATGCTGGCCGCACATCGCTGGCCTTCTGCGACGGCCATGCCGAATCCAAGCGCCGCCTCGACATCATCGGCCAACTCCACAAAGACCCCGCACAACGCAAGGCCGTAGCCCGCTTCTGGAACCGCGACAACGAACCCCACTTTGAGTGACGCGCCGGAGGCGGCCAGACGGATCGGACCCACCCATCCAACCCGCAACGCTTGTTGATCATCCCGGGTCCCCATAGTCTGAGCCAATGATCCCGGAAGCCTGGCGACGAGTGTCGGACCGCAAACAAGGGCGGAGACAAGCCGTCCAAACCGCAGTTGGGTGGTTCATCTTGCTGCTCGTCGGAGCGGTCACGCTGAGCTGGGTGGAACTACGCGCTGAGACTCTCATACCCCAAGGTGCGATCTGGCGCTGGCGACCGGGAACCAACGAGGCCTCAGCCCCGATCACGGCGTGGCGCACCGTGGACTTCAAGGATACCCAGTTCGTTTCGGCACCCGCCCCCTTCTGGTTTGGCGATATTCTGCCGGGCGGCACGCAAATCACCGGCATGCAAAATGTCTACGGGTCGGTCTTCCTGCGCCGCTCTTTCGTCGTTTCAAACCCATCCGATGTGGCCAGCCTTCGGATGGGCGCGCTGGTCGACGACGGCTTCGTGGCCTGGATTAATGGCTCCGAGGTGCTGCGGGTGAATGTGCCGGGCTCCGCGGGCGATGCGGTGGGCTTGGCAACCTTGGCCGACAACGCCACGGAACCCGTTGCCTTCACGGAATACGCCCTGCCAGACGGGGTCCAGCACCTGCAGGCCGGTACCAATGTCCTCACAGTCCAAGTTTTCCAGAGCAGCCTGGGCAGCAGTGATCTGGGCTTTGATGCCTCGCTGGAGGCCGTCCCCAAAGACTGGGTGGCACCGACGGTGCTCCGCATGGACCCCGTCCCCGGTTCCACGGTCGAGGCGTTCACCGCCTTGACAGTGACCTTCAGCGAACCCGTTACCGGAGTGGTGGGGGCGCACCTGCTGGTCAACGGCATCGGAGCCAAAACGGTCACGGCCATCCCTCCGGCCTCCTACCGATTCGAATTCACCCAACCGGCCTACGGAGCGGTCACCGTGGAGTGGGATTCCCGACTCGCTGTGGTCGATCTGGCCGAGCCACCCAACCGCTTCGACCCGACGCTTAAAAGCAACCAGGCTGGATCCTACCAGTTGGTGGATTTCACGCCGCCGACCATCACCGGGTTGATTCCCGCCTCCGAAGCCACCGTTCGATCTCTGGATTCAGTCTCGGTTCTTTTCAGCGAACCGGTGACAGGCGTGGAGGCATCCGACCTTCTCATCAACGGAGTGCCTGCAACCGCTGTCACCACGTTGGGCGGAAGCCAGTTCCGCTTCAGCTTCCCCGCTCCACCGGTCGGACAAGTGCAGTTCGCCTGGGCACTGGTTCATGGCATCAACGATCTGGCCTCGCCTCCCAACGCCTTCGCAGGTTTGCCCTGGACCGCACGACTGGACCCGGACGCCTCCGAGGCCGCGCCGTACCTGAGCGAGTTCATGGCTTCCAATACAAGGACCCTCAAGGACGAGACCGGGCAGTACACGGATTGGATCGAAGTCTTCAACCCATCGGATGCCCCGCTTAACTTGCGCGGATGGTCGCTCACGGATGACGCCGGCAAACTGACGAAGTGGCGGTTTCCCGAAACCAATTTGCCAGCCGGCGGGTTCTTGGTGGTCTTCGCCTCAGGGGCCGACCGAAGGACTCCGGGATCGCGCCTGCATACCAATTTTCAACTCTCAGCGGGTGGTGAATACCTGGCGCTGGTACGTCCGGACGGCACGAATATCGCCAGCGAGTTCAAACCGACTTATCCGCCGCAAGTGCCCGACCTCTCGCATGGCGTTGTCCAGGTGCCTCAGGGCAATTCCTGGGAACGCGGACCTTCGGGGGTCTACTTCACGCAACCGACACCCGGAGCACCCAATTTAGGAGGCACCGCCCTGCCTGGACCGCTCATCCGAGATGTCGTCCACACCCCCCAGGCACCCACCGATGCCGAAGACCTCCGCGTCACGGCCCAGGTCCGCAACACCTTCCAACCGGTGTCGAGTGTCAGCTTGCGCTACCGCATCCTCTTCGGCGCGGAGACCGGGATCCCGATGTGGGATGACGGTGCTCACGGAGACGGCGCCGCCGGGGATGGCCTCTACGCGGCGACCTTGCCCGCCGACCTGGCCTCGCCGGGACAAATGATCCGCTACCGGATCGTGGCCACGGACACCCAAGGCGCCACATCCCGCTGGCCGCTCTTCCCCAGCGCGACTACTTCCCCGGAATACCTCGGCACCATGGTCCAGCTCACCAATCTGGTGACACAACTGCCGGTCTTCCACCTCTTCATCGCCCCCAATCAATTGGCCGGCATCGACACCGAGTCCGGCGGTCGGATCGCCCTCTTCCACAACGGCGAACTCTACGACAACGCCTACATGGAACTGCGCGGAAACACCTCGGCGGGGCTCAACAAGAAGTCGCATCGCCTGGAGTTCAACCGGGGGTACGAACTCCGCCATCCCGGACCCGGCGGCAGTGTCCGCAAATCGGCGCTCTTGGCCGAATACCTGGATCCGGCCTACGTGCGGCAGAGCCTCTGCTTCTGGTTCCTGGATGCCATCGGAGTCCCATCGCCGTTCCACTACCCGGTGCGGGTCCACCTCAATGGCCAATTCTACCAACTGGCCTTCCACAACGATGTCATCGGACAGGAGCAGGTGGAGCGCATGGGCTACGATCCGCGGGGCGCTCTCTACAAGGCCGTGGGCAACCTGACCCCGGACTTCTCCAGCACCGGCGTCTTCCAAAAACTCGAGCCCGACAACGACCCGAGCCGCACCGATTACCTTCAGTTGGCCAATGGCATCCGCGAAACATCCCCGCTGACCACCCGACGCAACACGGTGTTCGACTTGCTCGATGTGCCTCAGGTCATCAACCACTTGGCCGGCACCCGCTGGTGCGCCGAGAACGACGACGTCTGGGCCAACATGAGCCTCTACCGCGACACCTTCGGCGACGGACTGTGGCGGAACATCCCCTTCGACATGAACGCTTCCTGGGGACAGCTCTACGGCGGCAGCAACCCGCTGGAGGCCACGGTGGACGGCTCCAAGAGCCACCCGCTCTATGGAGGCTCCAGCACCGGCGGCAACTTCAACCGGCTCTACGACGTGATCGTGCGCCTGCCCGAGACGCGACAAATGCTGCTGCGTCGCCAGCGCTCCATTCTCGACCTGATGGTCCAGCCGCCGGGCACCCCTTTTGAGAAGCGCATCCTGGAGAACCGAGTGGTCGCCCTGACCAATCTCATCGGCCCGGAGGCGCTGCTCGATCGCGCCAAATGGGGCGTTTCACCCTGGGCCGCCAACAAGACCTTCGCCGCAGGCGTCGGCGACTTGCTCAACCAGTTCATCGAACCGCGTCGACGCCACTGGTACATCACCCACAGCATCACCAATACGGCACGGGCCATCGGCATCAACAACGCCAACAATGCCGGCATCCCCCTGTCGCAGCCTGAGGAGGCCACCCCGGAAATCCTGTACGTGGAATTCAACCCGCTCTCAGGCAACCAGGCTCAAGAGTTTCTTGTGCTCACCAACCGCTCCGGCCTCGCCTTGGATCTCAGCGATTGGAAGCTCGAGGGTGCCGTCAAGTTCACCTTCCATCCGGGCACGGTGCTGCCCTCCAACAGCGTGGTGTATGTCAGCCCGGACGTCCGCCAGTTCCGCGCCCGCACCACCGGGCCGCGCGGGGGTCAGGGACTCTTCGTGGTGGGCCCGTATTCTGGCCAACTCTCAGCCCGCGGCGAAACGCTCACGCTGCTCAATCCCCGCGGAAACACCGCCCACCAACTCACCTACCTCGGAAACCCCAGCCCCGCCCAGCGCTGGTTGCGAATCACCGAAATCCACTTCAATCCACCGGCGGGTCCTGTGGGTTCGTCTCTGCCCGATGAGCTGGAGTTTCTGGAACTGCGCAACGTGTCCACGACCGAGTCGCTCGACCTGAGCGGTGTGCGATTCATCGATGGCGTGGACTTCGACTTCAGCACCAGTGCTTTGAAACGACTCGATCCGGGCGCACGCCTGGTGATCGTCGCCAGTGCCGCGGCCTTCACGGCCCAGTACGGAACGGCGGTACCGGTGGCCGGACAATACGTCGGCCGCCTCGACAATGGCGGGGAACGCCTGCGGTTGGTCGATGCCCAAGGCGAGGAGATTCTGGACTTCGGATTCAAGGACTGGTTTGCCGGCGCGGACGGCGGCGGCTTCTCGATGGAAGTCGTCGATGAACAAGGCAGCCCGGATAGCTGGGGCGACAAGACCCAATGGCGCGTTGGAAGCGTTCCCGGAGGAAGCCCAGGGTCCGGCGGACCTGCCGAGGGTCTGCGGCTGAGCGCTGAGCTCACACCCGCCGGATTGCTGCTCCGCTTTCCTGCGTTGGTGAATCAACGCTACTCGTTGCAAGTATCGGAGGCTCTGGAACTCGGTGTTTGGTCGAGCGTGCTGGAAGTGCCCGCGCTGCCCAACGCCCGAACCATCGAGCGCACGGAACCCCTCTCGGGCCTCCGCCGATCGTACCGGGTGGTCGTACCCACGGGTCCATGAATCCGGCAAGCCATCGCCCCAGCCCGGCAACAAACAGTCTGGAAGCCCAAGTCGGTCGAGCGCAGTTTTGCTTCCGATAACCATGAGTCTCACCGCCGCCGATGCCCTGATTCGTCTCCACCCGGATGACGATGTCGCTGTCGCCCGCCGCCGTTTGCTCGCCGGCGAGAGCGCCGGAGAACTCACCTTCCCGAGTGCCATTCCAGCCGCGCACAAGCTGGCGCTTCGACCGCTCGCGAAAGGAACTGCGATTCGCAAATACGGGCAATTCATCGGCCGAGCCTCGATAGACATCCCGGCCGGGGCTCACGTGCATGTGCACAATGTGGACACCGGTGAACTGGCCACGGGCGACCATTTTCTGGAACCCACCGCCCCCTGGGACCTCCTGCCCGAATCCGAACGACGCACCTTCCAGGGGTTTGCCCGCCCGGGAGGCCGCGCCGGCACGCGGAACTACGTGGCGGTGATTTCGTCGGTGAACTGTTCGGCCAGTGTTTCACAGTTCGTAGCCCGGCGCTTCACACCTGAGGCACTGCGGCGCGATTTCCCGGGCGTCGACGGTGTCGTGGCTTTCACCCACAAGGCCGGTTGCGCCACGGCCGACGAGGGCACGGAAATTTTGCAACGGGTGCTGGCCGGGATAGCCCGGCATCCCAACATCGGTGCGTACGTGGTGATCGGCCTGGGATGCGAGACGAACCAGGCGGTCGCGATGGTGCGTCGTCAGGGTCTCGACCAACCGGAGGGCGGAGGCGAAGCGCCGCTGGTGCTCAACATCCAGCAGCAGGGCGGCATCAGCCGCACGGTGGAAGACGCTGTGAAAGCCGTGAGCGGATTGCTGCCCGCGGTCAACGCCCAGCGCCGATCAACACAGCCTTTGAGTCGACTGGTCGTGGCACTGAACTGCGGCGGCTCCGATGGCCACAGCGGCATCACCGCCAACCCGGCCTTGGGATGGGCCAGTGACCTCATCATCCGCCACGGCGGCACAACGGTCCTGGCCGAAACACCTGAAATCTATGGTGCCGAGCACTTGCTCACGCGCCGCGCCATCAGCCGGGAAGTTTCCGAGGCGCTGCTCGAGCGGATCCGCTGGTGGGAAGACCACGCCCAGAAACACGGGGCCTCCATCAGCAACAATCCTTCGGCGGGCAACAAGGAGGGCGGCCTGACCACCATTTTTGAAAAGAGCCTGGGCGCCGTGGCCAAGGGCGGACAAGCCCCGCTCATGTCGGTGCTGCAATATGCCCAAACGATCACCGGGCCCGGCCTGTGCTTCATGGATACCCCGGGCTACGACCCGGTGAGCATGACGGGATTGGTGGCCGGCGGCTGCAATGTGGGAGTGTTCACCACGGGCCGCGGCAGCGTGTACGGCTGCAAGCCGGCTCCCTGCATCAAGGTGTCCACACACACACCACTCTACCGTTGGATGGAAGGCGACATCGACCTCAATGCCGGCACCATTCTGGATGGCGAGGAAACCATTCCCCAAGTGGGACAACGGATCTTCGAAGCCATCCTCGCTGCGGCCAATGGCGAGCGCACCAAGAGCGAGCAGGCGGGACTCGGTGACGAGGAGTTCGCTCCCTGGCCCTTGGGCCCGGTCTTCTGAACCGCTTTGACCGGTGCACCTCTGATCTTCGAACCCCGCAAACCCCACGGCTTGCGCCCTAGCACCTGCGCGGCATGGTGGGCGGCAGCATGTCCTCCAAGGCCCCAGCACCCTTCGGTCTCGCCAGCGCCACGGCGCTGATCGTCGCCAACATGATCGGCACCGGGGTCTTCACCAGCCTCGGGTTCCAAGTGGCGGGAACGCAGAGCGGCTTCGCCTTGCTGGCACTGTGGGCGGTCGGCGGATTGCTCTCGCTGGCCGGTGCCCTGTGTTATGCCGAGCTGGGAGCGATGCTGCCTCATTCCGGAGGGGAGTACGTGTACCTCTCCCGCGCCTGGTCACCGACCTTGGGCTTTGTCGGAGGGTTCGTGTCCATCACCGCGGGCTTTGCTGGCCCCGTGGCCTTGGCCGCCATCGCCTTTGGGCGCTATGCGGCCCAGGTCGTGCCGATCCCCCCGTTGGCGGCCACCGTGGGGGTGCTGGTGCTGGTCGGAAGCGTCCAATTCCTCCATGCGCGCGGGGCGGCCCTGTTCCAACTGGCCACGTCTTCCATCACACTGGTCGTGATTGTTGCATTCGTGTCCACGGGATTGGCCATCGGGCCGGTGGAGCCCATTTCCTTCGCCCCCTCGGCCGCAGCCTGGCGCGAGATCATCGCCGCCCCCTTCGCCATCTCACTCATCTACGTCATCTACGCCTACCATGGCTGGAACGCCGTGGGGTATGTGGCCGGTGATATCCAGAATCCCCAGCGGGTCATTCCCCGGGCGGTCATCGGGGCGGTGCTGCTCGTGGGAACGCTCTACTTGCTCCTGCACTGGGTGTTCTTGCGCACCACGCCCATCGAAGCCCTGTCGGGAACCGTGGAAGTCGCCTCGCTCTCAGCGTCACGAATCCTGGGCCCCATCGGCGGGCGGATCATGAGCGCCATGATTGCCGCGGTGCTGGTGGCCACGGTTTCCGGGTTCCTGCTGGCAGGGTCGCGGGTGACACAAGCCGTCGCCGCCGACAAACCCCGACTGGCCTGGCTGGCGATCCGGTCCGCCGATGGTGTGCCCCGGCCGGCGCTGGCCTTCCAAATCGCCCTCATCGGTCTGCTCATCGCCACGTCCACCTTTGAGCAAGTGCTCGCGTATGCCGGAGTGGTCCTGAACCTCATGAACCTCCTAGCCATCTTGGGCGTGATGCGCTTGAGGAAAATCGCTCCGGAACTGCACCGGCCCTTCCGCGTTCCGTTCTATCCGGCCACTCCCCTGCTCTTCGCCGCACTGAGTTGCTGGATGATTGTCTTCGTCATCGTCCAACGCCCCGCGGTGCTACTGGCCGCCTTGGGCACCCTCGGAGCCGGGGCATTGCTGCATCGCCTGCTTCAATCCAGCAGCCCCGATACACGGTCGAACCCGGCCTCTCCGAATCCCTGAACCAGGGCCTACCGGACCCTGCGACCGGACGGGATGCTTGCGGGGGCGCTGGACATTGGGATACCTATGCCGTCCGCAGAACGGTCCAGGGTTGCACGCCCCAGCGTCACTCAGACCGAACGCTTCACGGTCGGGCCCATAGCTCAACGGTTAGAGCAGGGGACTCATAATCCCTTGGTTACAGGTTCAAATCCTGTTGGGCCCACCACTTTTCCTTCTTCAACAAACCTGCAGCCGAAAAAAATCGGGGCGAGGTTTCCCTCGCCCCGATGACTGAAATCTCAACGACACGAGGAGTTTCCCTTGTCTGTGCCCGTCTTACGGCAGCTTCTTGATCTTCACATCGCGGAACTGCACCACCATGGGCGGGCCCGCGTGGATCTGAAGGGCCAAAATACCCTCCTTGGCAGCCTTGGCGGACTGCTGGTCGACGACATCGACGGTCATGCGGCCATTGATGAAGTGCATGAGGTGGTTACCATCGGCGACGATGAGGTAGTCGTTCCACTGCTCGTCATGGATGCTGGCCTGGAGTTCCTTGGAGTCGGCGAGCTTGCCCACCACGGAGACCTTGGTCTTGCCACCCTCGTCGGTGATGACGGTGCGCTGACCGCGCTCGGCGAGAATGCCACGGCCGCGCTCTTCATAAAGAATGCCGCTGTAGGTCTTGCCCGCCTCGAAATCCGCCTGGTATCCGCCCAC
>CAMATE010000044.1 GCA_945861075.1 Akkermansia muciniphila | reverse complement strand
GGGTAATTCGTTGACGCCTGTTTCATCTGCCCAACAGACTTGCGGAAAGTTCAAAACGCGCTCCTTTCTCCTCCATCTAACATGAGCAATCCCACTGCTTCCCCGTCTGTTTCCAAGGGCCTTGAAGGCATCATCGCTGCCCATACCCGGCTCAGTGACGTGCGTGGTGACATTGGGCAGCTCATTTATTGCGGTTATGACATCAACGAGTTGGCGGGGAAGGTGAGTTACGAGGAAGTGGTCCACTTGCTGTACCACAACCACCTGCCCAACGCGAAGGAACTGGCCGACCTGAAGGCCGTGCTGTCGGGCTACCGCGAACTGCCTCAGGGGGTGATCGAGATGCTCACCAACCTGCCGAAGGATTGCCCGCCGATGCATGCCATCCGCACGGGCGTGAGTGCCTTGGGTTGCTACGACACCACCGCTGACGATGACAACATGGACGCCCAGCGCCGCAAGGCCCTGCGCCTCATCGCCCAAATTCCGGTCATCACGGCGTATTTCCATCGTTCCCGCCAAGGTCTGCCGATCGTACCGCCCGACCCCAAGCTGGGAGAGGCTGCCAATTTCCTGTGGATGATCGACGGCGAGAAGCCTTCCGTCGAAAAGGAGAGCACCATGGACATGTGCTACGTGCTCCATGCCGACCACGGCATGAATGCCTCGACCTTCAGCGCCCGCGTCACCATCGCCACGCTCAGCGACATGTACTCGGCGGTCACCACGGCCATTGGTACCCTGAAGGGCCCGCTGCACGGTGGTGCCAATGAAGGCGTCATCAAGATGCTCAAGGAAATCGGTTCCTTGGAACAGGTCGATGCCTATGTGGCCGACTGTCTGGCCCAGAAGCGCAAGATCATGGGTATCGGCCACCGTGTGTACAAGGTGCTCGACCCGCGCGCTCCGCACCTCAAGCGCATGGCTCAGATCTTGTCGTCGAAGCTGGGCGAGCCCAAGTGGATCCAGATGTCGGAGCGGATCGCTGAGATCATGCTCACGGAGAAGAACCTCCACGCGAACGTCGATTTCTACAGCGCCACCGTCTACTACAGCCTGGGCATCCCGACCGACCTGTTCACGCCGATCTTCGCGATCGCCCGGACGAGCGGTTGGACCGCCCACGTTCTGGAGCAGTTGGCCGACAACCGTTTGATCCGCCCGCAGTCGGTGTACACCGGCCCGGTCGGGTTGACGGTGAACCCGCTGGCCGAGCGCGCCTGAACCCATCGACGGGGCTGCGGCTGCGGAATCATTCCGCAGCCGCCCGACAACGCTGTGGTCTCTCAGACAGACCCGTGTTGGCCCCGTTCGAAACCCCTGTCTTTTCGAAGTCAATCCATTGGAAGATCCAGCCTGAACTGAATGAATATCCACGAGTACCAAGCCAAGCAGTTGCTCAAGCAGTACGGAGTCGCCGTTCCCTCCGGTGAACCCTGCAAGACCGTCGCCGAAGCCAAGGCCGCGGCCGAGAAGCTCTTCGCAGCCGGGCACACCTTGGCGGTGATCAAGTCCCAGATCCATGCCGGTGGCCGCGGCAAGGGCACCTTCACCCATGGCTTCAAGGGAGGCGTCAAACTGGCCAAGTCGGTGGATGAGGCCGTGAACTTCGCCGAGAACATGCTCGGCAAGACATTGGTCACGGTCCAGACCGGGCCCGAGGGTCGCGTGGTTCAGACCATTCTCGTGGCTGCCGCCGAAAAGATCCTCAAGGAGTTCTACCTCGCCGTGCTGCTCGACCGCGCCAACAGCCGTCCGCTCATCATGGCGAGCACCGAGGGTGGCGTGGATATCGAGGAAGTCGCCGCCCACTCTCCCGAGAAGATCATCAAGGAATGGGTGGATCCCGCCGTGGGCATCCAGCCGTTCCAAGCCCGCAAGATCGCCAGCGGTCTGGGCCTCAAGGGCGACGCGTACAACGGGGCGGTGAAGCTCATCATGGGTGTCTACAAGACCTGGTGGGAATGCGACGCCTCCATGGTCGAGATCAATCCTTTGGCGGTGGTGGAAACCCCGGCCGGCAAGGAAGCGATCATTTGCGTGGATGCCAAGATCGGTCTGGATGACAACGCGCTGTATCGGCATGCCGACATCCAGGCCATGCGTGACCTGGCCGAGGAATCCCCGCTGGAAATCGAGGCCAGCAAGTTCGCCCTGAACTACATCAAACTCGACGGCAGCATCGCCTGTTTGGTCAATGGTGCCGGTCTGGCCATGTCCACCATGGACATCATCCAGCACTTCGGCGGCATGCCGGCCAACTTCCTGGATGTCGGCGGTGGGGCTTCGAAGGATCAGGTCTCCGCGGCCTTCAAGATCATCCTCAGCGATCCGAACGTGAAGGCCATCTTCGTCAACATTTTCGGTGGCATCATGGATTGCAACGTCATCGCCACCGGCATCGTTGAAGCCGTGCGCGAAACGGGCCTGAAGCTGCCCCTGGTCGTGAGACTCGAGGGCAACAATGTCGCCGCTGGCAAGGCCACGCTGGCTGCGTCGGGATTGACCATCATCAGCGGAGACACCATGGCGGACGCCGCCAAGAAAGTGGTCGCCTCGGTGGCCGCCTAATCCCGGACACGACCATCCGCAACCACACGAACCCTTTATCTTCTCAATAGCATGTCCATTCTCGTAACTCCGCAGACACGACTTCTGGTCCAGGGCATCACGGGCGCCTTTGGTGCGCGCCACGCTCAGTTGTCCATCGACTACGGCACCCAGGTCGTCGCCGGTGTCACCCCCGGCAAGGGCGGTCAGATCTTCGAACACCGCGGCGTGAAGGTGCCCATCTTCGACACCGTCGCCGAGGCCGTCCGTGAGACAAAAGCCACGGCCAGCGCCGTGTTCGTGCCGCCCCCGTTCGCTGCCGACGCCATTCTGGAAGGTGTGGATGCCCAACTCGATCTCGTGGTGGCAATCACCGAGGGCATCCCCGTCAACGACATGGTCAAGGTGAAGCGCGCCATGCAAGGCGTCTCCACCCGCCTGATCGGGCCCAACTGCCCGGGCATCGTCACTCCGGGTGAGGGCAAGGATTCCCATGGTGGCTGCCGCATCGGCATCGCCCCGGGCTACATCCACAAGCGCGGTAATATCGGCGTCGTCAGCCGCTCGGGCACGCTGACCTACGAAGCCGTGTATCAGCTCACCAGCCGCGGTGTTGGCCAGTCCACCTGCGTGGGCATCGGCGGCGATCCGGTCAACGGCACTTCCCATCTCGACGTCATCCAGCTGTTCATGGCCGATCCGGATACGCATGGCATCATCATGATCGGTGAGATCGGTGGCTCCGCCGAAGAAGAGGCCGCCGAGTGGATCAAGGCCCATGGCACCAAGCCGGTGGCGGGATTCATCGCCGGTGCGACCGCCCCTCCGGGACGCCGCATGGGTCACGCCGGCGCCATCGTCAGCGGCGGCAAGGGCACGGCCCAAGCCAAGTTCGACGCCTTCCGCGCGGCGGGCATCGGTGTGGCCGCCACTCCCAGCGAGATGGCCGACACGCTGCTCAAGATGATGTAGTCCATTCTGGCCGGCCCTGGCGGATTGTTCGCGGGGCCGGCCATTTTTTGCCCGGATGCACTGGCTCGACTGGATGACCGACCTTGTCGGGTTGCTGCTCTGGCTTTCTTGGCGGGGTTTCGGTTCGCTGCCGGTGTCTGCGCGCCCGGCATTGACACTGTTGTCCAACTTGCGGCCTGCGGATCGGACAACGCGCAGAAGCCCGATGTTCCTTCCCGGTCTGGCCATCCTTCTGTTCGGCCGGGCCTTCTTGCATCACTCCTTTTCCCCTCAGTTTGCCGAAGCGGTTCCCTGGTCGCTCGGGGCCGTCACCGTGGTGTTCCGCAGTGACCTGTGGAGCCGCATCTTGGCCCACTCCGTCCTCAGTTGGGCGTATTTTGTTTTGCAGGCCTACCTGTGCTTTGCCTTGTTGGCCACGCTGCACCGATCCGATGGAGAGCCGGATTCCATCACCCGTTCTGTGCGTGCCGAATTGGGGGTGCTGGCTCGGTGGCCCGGGGGACTTGCGTTGATTCCGTTCCTCATGGCCTTGGGGTTCTTGTGGTGGGCGGTTTCCCCATCCTTGGTTTCGGCGGGGCTGACTCCGGCCCGATTGCCGGGATCTCATGCCTTCCAGCAGGCGGCGGTGGTGGCTTTGGGCGGACTCACTGCATTGAAGTGGCCGCTCGTGGGGCTGTGCCTGATGCGCTTCCTGCTCGACCATGTGTATTTGGGTTCCATGCCATTTTGGGACTATTCCCACAGCACCGGGGGCCGGTTGTCCGCGTGGTTGGCTTGGTTGCCGCTGAAGTGGGGGCGGGTGGATTTCAGGCCCCTGGCCGCGGCGGGAGCCTTTTGGGCTTTGGGGTATTTCCTGCAGGGAGCCGTGCCTCGGTTCTTCCTCCGACTCCCGCTATGAATCCGGTTCCGGGCGGTTCCTCCTACCTGCGGGAATCGCCTGAGGGAGTCGTGCTGACGTTGAAGGTCATCCCCAGGTCTTCGGTCAACGCGCTGGCCGGAGTTCAGGCCGACGCCTTGAAACTCAAGGTCACCGCGCCTCCGGTGGATTCCGCCGCCAATGCCGAGGTGGTTCGCTTTCTGGCCGAAATCCTCGATGTGCCTCGAGGGACTGTGCAACTCCTCCGCGGGGCCACCAGTCGGCACAAGCAGGTGCGAATTGTGGGCCTTTCAGGATCCCAGATTCTTCAACGCTTGAATCCCTATCTCGAAAGCCATTGAGGGCTTCTGTTGGGCTCATTCAGATCATTTGTGACAGGCAGTCGGTGAGGAAGGGTAGCAACTGCTTTTTGCGCGAGACCACACCGTTGAGCTCGAAGACTCCGGGTTCGCGTTCCGGATAGCCGATGGTCCGGAGGAACCCACCTTCACCGGCGACGAGCAGCAGGGAGTTCTGGACCACGACATCGGTCACCAGTAGGGCGGAGAACAAGTATTCGTGGTTCGAGCGATACGCCTCGAGAGCGGCAGCCACCTCGGTCTTGCGCGCGTTGAACTGCTCAAATCCCACCTCTTCGATTTGTGCCACGCTGAAGCGGTGTCCCCGTTCCGAGTACTCCTTGCAATCGGTGGTGATGGCTTGGGCGGCCGGTTTGGCCGTCAGAACAGAGCCGGAGCTGAAGAGCTTCTCGGTGAACCGCGTGGCATCGACTTGGGCGATGGCCTCCAGGCGCGTCAGCACGGCCGCATCGCGTGGCGTGGTGGTGGGTGAGGTCAGGTTGAGGGTGTCGGAAACCAAGCCCGCTAACAGCAGTCCAGCGATGGCTTGAGGCAATTCCACTCCCGTCTGGAAGAAGCAATCGGCCACGATGGTGCTGGTGGAACCCACGGGCTCATTGCGGAAGAGGATGGGTTGGTGCGTGGTGAAGGCTCCGATGCGGTGGTGGTCGATGACTTCGATGATCTCCATTTGGTCGGCACCCTGGACCGCTTGGCTGAGTTCGTTGTGGTCCACCAGGATGAGCCTACGGCGGATTTGCTTCAGGAAGTCGGACTTCGAGAGCATGCCCACTACGCGGTCGTCTCCATCCACCACCGGAAACGCCTGGAACGCCGAGGCGGCAGCGATGCGCTGGATGTCGGCGAGTTTTTCGTCGGCTCGAAAGCTCAGGAAGTCATCGCGCAGCAACCGTTCCACCGGGATGGCTGCGCGGCAGAGCATGGCGGTCGTCGCCGAATCGTGCGGCGAAAGAATCAGGCTCACGGCGTGGTGTCGGGCCATGGCCTGGATTTCCTCGGAGACGGCCTGACCTCCAGTCACCACCACCACTCGAACTCCGTTCTGGATGGCCGTCCGCTGGATGTCTTCGCGGTCACCGACCACAACGACCAGCTTCTGGGCCGTGTAATTCTTCAGGCGCTCGGAGAAGCTGATGGGCTTCATGGCCGCCACCATGAGGATGAGGTCTTCCTCCACCTCATCGGAGTAACCGCACAAAATGCTTCCACCCAGGGTTTTGGACAGCCCTTGAATCGAGGAGACGATCCGTCGCGAATCGAAGATGCGGTTGGGCGAGGGGAAGAAGAACTTGCTGGCCTTGAAGACGGACAGCAGACCCCGGCAGCGATGATCGGCATCCAAGATGGGCAAGACTCGGATGTTGCGCTGATCCATCACCGACATGGCCTCGCAAATACTGGTGCGTGGCGAGACGGCCACGACTTTGTCCACCATCACATCGCGGACTTGTGGCGAGACGTCGGCCACGAAGCGCGGAGCGGGCACACCAAAGGTCTTGAGCACGAAGTCGGTCCGCTCGTTGCAATCGCCACAGCGGGCGGCGACGGCGTCTTTCAAGCCGGTCCGTCGCTTGAATTCAGCGTACCCAATGGCTGAGCAGATGGCGTCGATGTCCGGGTTGCGATGGCCGATGACCAGGGTTTCGCTCATGTGTCCGTCCGGTGAGCATGGCGGAGCCCATGGGTCACATCAATTGCCCGGCACGAGATAAATCAGGGAGCGCTGAGGCGGTCCCCCATCGCCATGGGCATTCTGAACGGAAGGAGAGGGTGAGCTTGATTTGGACCGCCAATGCGCGTGCAGTGGCGCTCTATGAACCGGGGAAGTCTCAGGATTCTTGCGTTGAGTGTTGTCGTGGCGGGGTGTGGGCGGTCAGAACCTCCGGCCGATTCAAGCAAGGCGACCCAGTCGGCACAGCCGGCCTCCAACCCGTTAATGGCACCGGTGGATTATCTCGGAGCCACGGCTGCCGGGAAGAAAGCCGCCGAGCGGACTGCCAATCTGGCTCCTGTTCTCGGGGCACTGCAGCAGTTCCATGCCGCTGAAGATCGGTACCCAGCTCAATTGCAGGAATTGGTTCAGGCGGGCTTCTTGGCGCGGGTGCCCGAGGCTCCAGCCGGGCAGGCCCTGAGCTACAACCCGGCCGATGGATCGGTGCGGTGGGTTTCGGTGGCTCCTCGTTAGCGGACGATCGGGCTGCCATCACCGGCGGATCACTCCGCATCGAGATCGACGAAGACCGGTCGATTCGAACGGGTTCCGGCGATGCGCTTGAGGTCGCTGGATACCGAGGCGAACATCACCCGATTGGTGTGTCCCTTGAAGCTGCCCGCGACAGAGGTGGCTCCATCGGCGATACGGACCCGGTGCATGTTCTCAGCGGAAAACTCGATCACCAGCAATTGATCTTCATCGCGATTCATGGCCGCGACATGCAGTGACCGCCGCAGTTGGATGGGCTGTTCCCGGGACACGGAACCCGTCTTGAGATCGTACCAGGTGTTCCGATCTCCGGAGAGGGCGAGCACCGCTCCGGCCTTGGACGACACCACCAAGTGACTCGGATTCATGCCCGGAATGGGGGACATGAAATGGGTCGTGCCCGTTGAGGCATTCCAAGACATGAGCCGTTCATCGGCGATCCGTGCCGAATGGAAGCCGCGGAGCTCCTCCCAAAGGATGTTGCGGGTGTAGGCCAGCAGGGTTTGGCCGTCTGGAGTGAAAGCCAAGGTGCCTGCGCCGCAGTGTGGCAGAGTCCAGAGGACCTTGCCCGTGGTGAGGTCCCACACCGTGAGGGTGGCCACTTCGGAGGTTTGGCTGATGCCCACGGGTTTGACCACTGCCCCGGCTGCGGCCAATCGCTTGCCGTCGGGCGATAGCGCGCACACCAACTGGGAGCCCAAAGTCGACGAAGCGATGAGCGGTTCCGGAAGTTGGAAGGTGTGCTTCAGGGATCGGTCAGTGATGGACCACACCTTCAACATCCCGGTCGTGCCGCTGCCGGTGACCAAGATGTTGCTGTCATCCGAGAACTGCATCCAGTTGACGGTGGCCGAGTGATCGCCCAAGACCGCCTCGCGTCGACCGCCTTCTGTGCGCCAGAGGACAATGGATCCGCCGGTCGGCGGGAGGTTGGTTTTCACCGGGTCGCGACGGGCTTGGGATCCACCGGCGATCCATTTTCCGTCCGGAGATTGGGCGTAGGAAAAGAAGATCGTGTCGTTGGTGTGGGATTCCAAGGGAGTGAATTTTGCCCCCAGAGCCGACCCGCTCAGCAGGAATCCCCAACTGATGAACTGCCACAGACGCTTCATGACGTTGACGGTAGGGCCGGGACCGACGGTTCGGCCAATCGAAATATGCCGAGCTGATTCTTGAAGAGGCCTTGCCCGAGAAAAAGCCCGGAGATCGTGCATGCGATCTCCGGGCCGTAAAGGATGTCCGTTTTAGTGGAGAACAGCCTAGCCGTTCCGTTCAGCGACCCTTGGGCAGGGCGCTGCGGCCGGCGTACACCGCATTCTTGCCGAGCATCTGCTCGATGCGCAGGAGCTGGTTGTACTTCGCGGTGCGGTCGGTGCGGCTCAGCGAACCGGTCTTGATCTGACCGCAGTTCGTGGCGACAGCGATGTCGGCGATGGTGCTGTCTTCGGTCTCGCCGGAGCGATGAGACAGAACGGCCGTGTAGTTGTTCTTCTGGGCGAGCTCGACGGCGTCGAGCGTCTCGGTGAGTGAACCGATCTGGTTGACCTTCACCAGGATGGAGTTGGCCGTGCCGGTGTCGATGCCCTTGCGGAGGAACTTCACGTTGGTGACGAAGAGATCGTCGCCCACGAGCTGGGTCTTGCCGCCGAGCTTGTCGGTGAGCTTCTTCCAGGTCTTCCAGTCGCCTTCGGCGCAGCCGTCTTCGATCGAGACGATCGGGTACTTGGCGCAGAGGCGGGCGTAGAACTCGACCATCTCGTCACCGCTGAGCTTCTGGCCGCTGCTCTTCTTGAACACGTAGGTCTCGTTGCCGGTGTAGAACTCGGAGGCGGCGACGTCGAGGGCCAGGAAGATGTCCTTGCCCAGCTTGTAGCCGGCGTCCTTGACGGCGGCGGCGATGGCGTCGAGGGCCGCATCGGCGCTCTCGAGCTTCGGGGCGAAGCCACCTTCGTCACCGACGGCGGTGCTCAGGCCCTTTTTCTTCAACACGGCCTTGAGGGCGTGGAAGATTTCGGTGATAGCCTGCAGACCTTCGCTGAAGGTCGCGAAGCCATGGGGCATGACCATGAATTCCTGGAAGTCGATCGGAGCGTCGGAATGGGCGCCACCATTGATGACGTTGGCCATCGGCACCGGCAGGACCTTGGCGTTGGGCCCACCGAGGTACTTGAAGAGCGGCTGACCGAGGGTCGCGGCCGCGGCCTTGGCGTTGGCCAGGGAGACCGCGAGGATCGCGTTGGCGCCCAGCTTGGCCTTGGTCTCGGTGCCATCGAGCTCGAGCATGGTCTTGTCGACCGTCAGTTGGTCGAAGGCGTCCACGCCGGCGAGGGCGGGTGCGATCTTGTCGGTGACGTTCTTGACCGCCTTGGTGACGCCCTTGCCGAGGTAGCGCTTCTTGTCGCCATCGCGCAGTTCGATCGCCTCGTGCTCGCCGGTGCTGGCACCAGACGGGACGGCCGCGCGGCCGACGGCGCCGGAATCAAGGAGGACATCGACTTCGACGGTGGGATTGCCACGGGAGTCGAGGATCTCGCGGGCTTGGATATCAACGATATTGCTCATGTGCGTGTTCAGTATTCGTTCCGAAACCCCGAGGGAACCGCACACACCCCCCACCGTCAAGAAGCCCGCATTTACCCATTTGGGGGTCGGTCCCACACTTTTACACAAAAGGGGCCACTCTATACCATTATTTAGGGCCTCATGTCTCCTCGATGACACCTGCTTGCGGACGCCCTCTCAGCTTGCCGGTTGGCCTGAGAAATTATCGGCGCGCTGCGTGCCCGAGGCTTGTGATGTTCGACTGCAATACCCGTTCAGAACAGGTCACTCGTCGGTTCATCAGTATGGGGCTTTTTCGAGAAAACGGGTGGGGGCGTTGCGGAAACTGCATCAATAAGCCGCGCTCGGCTTGACCTGAAGGCTGTTTTCCCGGACACCGGTCGCGGTGAGGAACATCGTCTACTTTGATCTCGAGACTCAGAAGTCAGCCGACGAGGTGGGAGGGTGGTCGAACATCCGGGACATGAAGATGAGCCTGGGAGTCACCTACTCTACGGCCCGTGGTGGTTATGAAATTTACGCCGAGAACCGGGTGGATGACCTGATTCGGGAACTCCAGCGCGCCGATCTGGTTGTGGGTTTCAACAACCTGCGCTTCGACTACGAGGTGCTCCACGGATATACGGTCTTCGATCTCACTCAATTACCCACACTCGACATGTTGGTGGCATTGGTCGAGACGCTGAAGCATCGCCTTTCTTTGGATTCCATCGCCGAGGCCACTTTCGGGCTGGGGAAGACCAGCGAAGGTCTCCAAGCCATTGAATGGTTCCGTGAGGGTAAGATGATGGAGATCGCCGAATACTGCTGCTTCGACGTGAAGATCACCAAGATGGTCCACGAGTTCGGGCTGACCCACCGGCAACTTTTCTACAAGAACCGCTTTGGTGCCAAATTGACGGTCGCGGCTCCGTGGTGAACAGGGCGGTGTGCGGGATCAAAGAGGCCCGTTGGCGTGCCCCTGCTGATTTTCACCGAGTGGGGTTGGCCTCGAAAAAGGCCTGAAACTCTTGCCGATCCAGTTCGCGGTCGCCGTTCTGATCCCATTCCCGCAGTTCGGCCTTGGGGCCGAGCCAAAGTCGCAACTCCACCAGGTTGATCTTTCCATCCCGGTTGAGGTCGCGACGTTGCAAGACCAGAGCTGCGGGGTTGGCAACGCCGCGGGCGACGGAAACCTGAAGACCATTGCTGCGTGCCGCGGGAGCGACGGGGAGGGGCAGCGAGACGGTGCCCGTCGGCGAAGCCGCTGGCACGGTGGCAGGGTTCTGGGCGGCAATCGGGGGCGACGGGACCGTCCCGGAGTCCGACGGAGCCGGCAACGGGGTCGAAGTTTCTGTGGAAGGCTTGGCCGAGGCTTCGGTCACGGATTTGGCTGCCGGAAGAGGGTTTGTGGCCGGTGATGCGGATGGAGCCAGAGCAGGGGACGTTGGTTCGTTGGGCGGCAGTGCCGTGGATCCGGTTCGTTCCAAGAGCGTTGAGGCCAATCCGGTGAAGACACTGTCCGGATGTCGAATGATCAACCGTCGCAGATTCAGAGCCAGCTGATCGGGTTGGTTCAAACCGATGGGATCGAAGGAGAGGGCCCGAAGGAAACACTGTTCATCGGTGACAGATTCTCCCTCGGTCCAACGCAGGACGCTGGAGTAGTCTCCGGAGAAGAATGCGAACACGGTCCGCTCCGTGGTCGGGAGCGCGGACAATTTCATGCGGATGTCTTCGGTATCCAAGGAGTCGGGGCTCCATCGGTTCGACGGGATGGACAGCAGCGCCGACTTCTCGACCGCATAAAGGGGCGTGGCCCGGGCGAATTGAGTGTCGGCTCCGATCCACAAATAACGGTCGTCGACTGCCAATGCTGTGACCGGAAATCCAAAGGCGAACCAACCGACCCATTTCTGGCTGCCCGGGTGAAAGAGCAGGATTCGTGAGCGCATCGGAAAGACGGGGTCAGCCGTGGCCACCCACAGGAAGCCATGGTCCATGGTCAGCGCGCGAACTCCGCTTGGGATGCGGCTTCCGGGAGTCACCGCGTCGATCGGTCGGCCCGCTTCGCGCGAGGCCCTGGCCAGCCGCGCCCGCAGCTTCATGCGTTCCCGAATGCCGTCGATCACCCGTTCCCGGGCCGAGTCCACGGCTGCTGCGGTCGGTTGCATTCCGGCCGCGATGGGGATTCCGAGGCCGCCTGGAACGGCCACGGTCCCCGCGCGTTCCCGGAATTGCGAAGTGCCTGTCTCGGCGTGGATGAATCCCAGGCCCGCGTCGCTACCGATCCAAAATCCACCTTCGGCATCAGGGCAGGCTGCAAAGATGCGGATGGGGTCCAATTCGGGTGAACGAGGTTTGAGGGCCGTGGGCAGTGTGTTCCACCGTGGCGCATCGGCGTGCCGGACCGCCACACGTCGGTCGGTTGCTGCGAGCAACCATTCGCCAGAGCCGGACAGGAATCGCCAGGCGGAGGTGTCCCGGGTATCCGGGGTGGGCGGTGTGGCATCGAGCCGAAAGAAGGTCCGCTCATCGGGGGACAACTTGAACAAAGTTCCATGGTCGCCTAACGCGAAGAATCCCCGACGGGTTTCCGCCACGGCCGGAGGCTGGGGACTCGTGATACCTTGAGCCGAACCGAAAGGGTCCACTGCGAACGAGGCGGCATCCATTCGGGCCAGCCCTCCATCGATCATCAACCAGAGTTGTTTGCCGCGGGCTTGCAAGCCGGAGACCGCATGCACCGCGAGCACCCCGGTGGCCGGATCGATGCGGTTGTCGCCTGGAAGGAAGGTCCACAAGCGACCCGCCGTCGGTGGCAGGTTCGTGTCGCCGAAGGGGTGGGCTGAGATCCAAAGGCGTTCTCCGGTGGACGCCAGGGCATGGACGTAACCCATCGGCTTGTTGTCCGGAAAGCTCACCGGAACCACGCGGACTTGCGGCACCGTGGGAATCCAATCCAGAGGCCGCAGCGCAAACACGTCGCGGGGGATGCGGGTCGATTGGGCCGGGGCCGCAACGATTCCCAAGGCCCCCACCGCGATGGAAAAAATGAACGAAAGGACGCGCATGTCAGGAGGTGGTGGATGCCGTGGCGGACGAATCGGGCGCGTGATCCAACCCTCGGGCGTGGTCTGCCAAAATCGCGACCGCGGCGATGGCTGCGGTTTCAGCCCGCAAGATCAATGATCCGAGGGAAATAGGGACTGCGCCGGCCGATCGAAAATTCGCCAATTCACTCGGACTGAAATCACCCTCGGGTCCGATGGCCACGGCAAGTCGGCGGAAAGGGGTGTTCGTCGCGGTCGAATGCAGCACCCGACCCAATGTTGGAACTCCCGGCTCCAGCGACGCGACGAAGAGCCGGGCTGCGCTGGAATCGGACCACTGCTGGAACGCCTGTGCCAGGGACATGGGCCCGAGCAATTCTGGCAGCCATGGGTTGCGTGATTGCTTGGCGGCCTCGATGAGGGTTTGTGTCCACACGGAGCGCTTGCGTGCCGCTTCCGCCGGCGGCACTTGGGCGACGCAGTGGTCCGTGTCCAGCAGGACCAATTGTTCCACGCCCAATTCCACGGATTTTTCGAGGACGGTTTCCAGAGCCTTGCCCTTGAGCAGGGCTTGCAGCAGCACCACGCCTGGTTGGGGGCGGGGCACGGTTTGTCGGCGCACCACTTGCACCTCTACCGATTTTCGGCTGGAGGCCAAAATCTCCGCTTCGATCAGTCCGCCTTGTCCGTCGAGGATTTCGAGATGATCTCCAGGGCCGAGACGCAGCACTTGCGACGCATGGCGTGCCTCGGATTCGCTCAGGCTGAAGACCGACGACGAGCACCGGTCCGGGGGCGAAAAGAAGCGGTGCATGAAAAGTCGGCGGGTCAGCGGCCGGGAGTAGGAGCCCCCTGCCGCGAATGAAACCTATTTGAAGAAGTTTCGAGCCTTGTCGAAGAACCCCTTTGACTGCGGGTTGACGCTCTCATCGCAAAGCGCGGCAAACTCTTCGAGCTTGGCTCGCTGAGTGGCATTGAGACGCTGAGGGATCTCGACCTTGACCGTGACGAGCAAATCGCCTTGGCCACCGCCTTGGAGATCCTTCACGCCCCGCGTCTTGAGCCGGAAAGTGCTCCCGGATTGGGTCCCGGACGGAATCGCAATCCGAGCCTTGCCCGTGAGGGTAGGAACATCGATCTCGCCCCCGAGCGCCGCTTGCACGAAGCGGATGGGTACCTCGCAAGTGAGGTCTCGCCCATTGCGTCCGAAGATCTCGTGTTCTTGCACATGAATCATCACGTGCAGGTCGCCATTGGGAGCCCCGCGGACACCGGCCGCACCATTGCCGGTTGAACGCAGTCGGACACCGGTGTCGACACCGGCGGGAATGCGGATGCGCACCGAGGTCTTCTGGTTGACGCGACCCTCGCCATTGCAGGCGCGGCACGGACGTTCGATCACCTTGCCGGCTCCCGAACAGCGCGGGCAGGTCTGGCGCATCATGATGATGCCCGCATTGCGCGTCACCTGACCGCGGCCTCCGCAGGTTTGGCAAGTGATGGTCTTGGAACCTTTCTCAGCACCCGCCCCACCGCACGGTTCGCAGCGCATGGGTTTGGAGAAGGACAGTTCCTTCTCCATGCCGTTGACAGCTTCTTCGAGAGTGATCTCCAAATCGTAGCGGAGGTTTTCTCCTTGTGATGGACCCTCATCGTCGCCGCCGCCCCCTCCGAAAAACTGCTCGAAGATGCTGCCGCCGCCACCACCACCGCCACCGCCAAAGACATCGCGGAAAATATCTGAAGGGTCATGGAAGCCGCCGCCGCCACCTCGAGCCCCACCGGCTCCGGCCCGCATGCGCGGATCGAAGGCCGCGTGACCGTACTGGTCGTAAGCCGCCCGCTTCTGGGGGTCGTTCAAGGCCTCGTAAGCTTCACCCAATTCCTTGAACTTTTCCTCGGCCTCCTTGTTGCCTGGGTTTTTGTCCGGGTGGTATTGGACGGCCAATTTGCGGTAGGCCTTTTTCATCAGCTCCGGCGTGGCATCCCGCTCCACACCGAGCACCTCGTAATAGTCCCGTTTGTTCGAGGCTGCCATGGTTCAGGATTGGCTCGGAGTGTTCTCAGTCGCGGAACCCGGCTTGCGAGCAACGACCACGGCCGCAGGACGCAGGAGGCGATCCTTCATGCGGTAACCCTTGCGGTTTTGTGAGATCACGTGGCCATCGGTGACTTCGGTGGTTTCTTGCTGGGAGAGCGCCTCGTGAAGGGCAGGGTCAAAGGGCTTGCCGACAGCGTCGATTTCCTCGACGCCATAATCGGCCACCGTGTTGCGGAGTTGCCCTTGGATCATGGACACGCCGGCCTTGAGGGATTCGAGATTGGTGTTGGGCAAGGCTGCGGCTTGCATGGCCATCTCGAAGGTGTCGAGCACCGGAAGCAATCGGCCGAGGACCGATTCGGTGGTGGCTCGTCGGACCTCGTCCCGCTCGCGGGCGGCCCGCTTTTTGAAGTTCTCGAAATCCGCATACAGGCGGACATACCGCTCCTGGACTTCGGCGAGTTGGGCCATCACAGGATCCTGGCCGGACGCGTCGGGCGCGTCGGGCGCGGAGCTGCTGGAAGAGGCGTTTTCTCCCGGTGGGATGGGGTTTTCAGCAGACGGAGTCTCACTCATGGTTGAAATAGTCTCAAATCAGGTCGGGTATCTTAGGAGCCACAGCCCTCTCGGGCAATAGTCACAGCCTGGGCCGCCCGAGTTTTACGCAATGGGGTCTCTATGGGATGACAGCTTGGGATGCGCTTGGAAAACAAAGGGTAGGAAGCGGGCGAGGTCGAGGATCGGTGACTAGAGGATTCAAACCAAACCAGCCGTCTCGGGGAATCCACAAATCAGGTTCAAGCTCTGGACCGCTTGCCCCGAGGCTCCCTTCAAAATGTTGTCTTCGGCACTCATGACGATGAGTCGGCCCGTCCGTGGGTCGAGTCGCCAGGCGATTTCCACCACATTGGTACCCACCACGTTCTTGGTGTCGGGTAAGGCCTTGCCTTCCAGCAGGCGGACGAATGGCGCATTGGAGTAGGCCTTGGCGTAGGAGGCGGTGATGCGGGCTCCCAGAGCGCTCACGTCTTCGGGGCTGGCCAGGTGATCAGTCGGCGCCAGGTACAGCGTCGTGAGGATGCCTCGATTCACCGGAATCAAGTGCGGCGTGAACTGGATCACCACCGGGCTGCCGGCGGCAGCCGAGAGTTGCTCCTCGATCTCCGACAAATGGCGATGCTTGGGGACACCGTAGGGCCGGACACTTTCGTTGCACTCGCAGAACAAGTAGTCGACCTCCGCCTTGCGGCCGGCCCCACTGACACCGCTCATCGAGTCGGCGATGATGCCCGTGGGTCGGATGAGTCCGTCGCGCAGGAGCGGCAAGGTCGGCAGGAGGATGCTGGTGGGGTAGCAACCCGGCGAGGCCACCAAACGGGCGCCTCGGATGGCCTCACCGTGGACCTCCGGCAATCCATAGACCGACTGCGACAACAGTTCCGGTGCGGGGTGGTCGTGCGCATAGAACTCTTTGTAAACGGCCGCGCTCTTCAGTCGGAAGTCCGCGCTCAAATCGATGACTCGGCAACCGCTTTGCAGCAGCGGAATGGCGAATTCCGCGGCCACACCGTGAGGCAGGGCGAGGAAGACGATTTCAGCCTGTTGAGCCAGGGTGGTTGTGTCGGGGTCGCTGAACTTCAGCGTGCGCGCCACTGGGTGCATGGCGAACTTGGGGAAGACTTGGGCAATGGTTTGGCCCGCGCTTTGTCGCGAGGTGACCGCCACCAGTTCGACATGGGGGTGCCGGAGCAGCAGACGTACGAGTTCTTCGCCCGAATAGCCGGAGGCTCCGACGATGGCGACGCGAACGGATTTGGAATTGGAATTCATGGACAACGCAACCGTCGAGGAACACTACAAAAGCGCTTCTCCCGGGGCGAACAAGGAATTCAGTTCGACCCGGGAATGACGACCTTGTTGTCGTCGAGAGGGCAGCCTCGTCGATCTTGCCGAATTTCGTGTTCTTCGGGGGCAACAAAAAACCCCGTCGAAACCAATCGACGGGGTCTTTGTGTGTCGCAGTGAATACCTGGCCTGAAGCCTCGAGGGCTTGAGACTTGGCGACCTGGGTAGATCAGCGCTTGCTGAACTGGAAACGCTTGCGGGCGCCGGGCTGACCGTACTTCTTGCGCTCCTTCATACGAGGATCGCGGGTCAGCAGGCCGTCGGCCTTCAGCAGAGGACGGAGGGCAGCGTCGGCCTCGATGAGGGCGCGAGCGATACCGTGACGGACCGCGCCGGCCTGACCGACAGGGCCACCGCCCACCACGTTGATGGAAACGTCATACTTGCCCGAGGTCGCGGTCGTCACGAAGGGCTGTTGGACAGCCATGCGCTGGGACTCGAGCGGGAAGTACACCTCGAAGGCGCGACCGTTGACCTGGATCTTGCCAGAGCCGGAGGAAATGCGGACCCGGGCCACAGAAGTCTTGCGGCGGCCGGTGCCAAGGAATTCGTTGGAGTTCGACATGGTGGAGTGAAAAGGGGGATTAGCCGACGTACTTCATGTCGCGCGGTTCCTGCGCGGAGTGCGGGTGGTTGGAACCCGTGTACACCTTGAGCTTGGTGAGCAACTGGTCACCAAGGCGGTTCTTGGGGAGCATGCCCTTGACGGCGTGCATCACCAGGCGCTCGGGATGGGCTGCGCGGACCTGAGCCACGGAGCGGTACTTTTCGCCGCCCTTCCATCCGGAATAGGACATGAACAGCTTGTCCGATTCCTTGGTGCCGCTCAGGACAACCTTCTCGGCGTTGATGACGACCACAAAGTCACCGGCATCGAGGTGGGGGGTGAACACAGGCTTGTCTTTGCCGCGCAGGGCGTCAGCAACTTGGACAGCGAGGCGGCCGAGAATGGCGCCGTTGGCGTCGATCACACGCCACGCACGGCGCTGCACGTCGACTTTGGGCAGATAGGTCTTCATCAAGTATCCGAAAAGGAGGGCGGTTTCTATCAAAGGATCGCCACACGTCAATCCCTGAATTGGTTTTTGATTCGCAGGCGGTCGTGATTTTCACGCCGATCACCCAGAGGAAGAGCCGCCAAGATGGGTACTTTGCGGAGGCTTCAGCCGACCAAAATATCAATGCCGACGACAGTGCCAGAGTGAAGTCCGCTTGGCAAATGAATGGAGCGTTGGCTTGACCCGTGGGGTCGGTGTGGTTGCATCTCTGTGCAATGAACAAGTTTCTGACCGTCTCTGCCCAACACTGGATTTTGAGATCAAGAGCACCAATCCTGTGCGTAATGACCTGGGTTTCACACTGGATCGACAGGCTGTGGAAGCCATCGCACTGGGGCATGCACCTGAGAAATATT
>CAMATE010000043.1 GCA_945861075.1 Akkermansia muciniphila | reverse complement strand
GTTAGAATTGGGCGATGCCCGGGGGCAGTTGCTCCGGTTTGAGTTTGTGCCGTTGGGCGAAGGTGCCACCGCGTTCGATGGCCCAGTATTCGTTTCCGATGCGCAGGATGACCCGGCTGCCGGAGAGAATGTTTTCCCGGCCCGGGGTGGGCATGGGTCGGTAGTCAACCTGGACGATGACTCCGCCGGCAACGGTGTCTCCGACTTTGTAGCGGACCGTCTTTTGGGCGGTGAGATCGCGGACATGGATCTCGGATTCGCCGGCCCACTCGGACAACGAGACCAAGCGGTAGGTTTCCAAGCCGGGGCTTCCGGGAGGAGCCGGACGCGGAGGGGCTGGCGGTTGGCCTGCCGGTGGTGCCGGGGCTGGGCGCGGGATGTAGGGACGCAGGAGATCGCGGGCCACCATGCCATCGTAGGCGCGGCGGTCTGGGCTCTCGGCGTTGAGTCGGGATTCGAGATCACCGCGCTCCACTTCGGGACAGGGGGTCGGCACCAACGTGAGGTAGCGGAAACTCACCTTCACCCGACCGGGCGCATCGGACGGCGACAGGGTTAGGCCGTCGAGCCGGTGGACCGGGGTCGCGCGATCGAGCAGGAATATCAAGCTCACGACCTGATGCAGGGGGCCGTCTCCGCGAACCGTCCAGCCGGTTTCGAGTGCACCCCGGATCTTGCGGGTGCCGGTGGGGAGTCGGCTGAAATCGGCTTCCCGAAGACCGCTGTTGATGAGGGTGCGGGTGAGCATCTCGCCAAACCGGGCGCTGGCTTGGTCGATGTCGTCGGAGAAGGTGCGGGCGGCGACGGCCTTCACTTCGTCTTCGGCGGCGAAGTAGTCCCGGCGGTCTTTGGCTAATCGGTCGAGCTTTTCGCGGACGCCCGCGATACGCCGGTCGATTTCGGTCAGTGGTTTGAGAAAAATGCTGCGGCCCACCACGAAGAGCAGGGCCACACCGACGAGACCTCCGATGATGGACAGCAGTTTCTTTTCGCGATCGTTCATCGGGCTCCTCCCTTTCGCAGTGTCTCCAGCGAGGCGTCGTCGGCCGGTCGGGCCGGCGGTGTCAGCTTGGTGAGGTCGAACTTGAGTTTGGCCGGGACGGTCAGTTCCACGGTGGTGCGGAAGTTGTAGCCGTTGCGATCCGCACCCGGAGTGACGGCCAAAGGCTTGACGTCGTAACCGGCGGCGCGGAGGAGTCGATCGACCTTGCCGAGGATTTCGCCATTGCGGGCTTGGACACCCAGCTTGATGGCTCGGTTGGGTCCGAAGGCGACGCTGGTCAGGTAGATTTCTTCGCTCGGTGGCAGCACGGCGCTGAGGTGTGCGTAGTGGTCGAGCCAGTCCCGCTCTTCAGCCGACCACGCTTTCAGGGTGGCGGCCTGTTGGATCATCTGGCGGTACACCGGGCGTTTCTTCTCGCCGGTGGTGAGTTCGGCTTGCAGCGCCGTGAGGGTTGCCTCGCGGCGGCTGATGAGCGTTTTGCGCACACCCAACACCGCCATCAGGAGGACCAAGCCCACCGTGAACCCCGCGATCATCCGGATCTTGCGCAAGTCCGGCGGGGGCGTGGGTCGCTTGGGGTTGAGGAAGTCGAATTCCAGTCCGGCCGGATCGGTGGCCCCCAGAGCCAAACCGATGCTGGTGAATCCGCTGGCCACGGCGGCGGCCTCAGAAGAGTCCAATCCCGGTGAACGAGCCAGGGTGACCTGAGGGACGGGGAATCCGAGGCGAGTTTCGAGAGCGGTCGACAACGCCGCCTCACGTCCGGTTCCGCCGAGGATGAGAGCCGCTTCCGGGGCGGTGCGTCCGGCGGTGCCTCCGAAGGCGTGCAGCGTTCGCACGACTTCGATGGTCGCGGCGCGGATCCACGTCTCCGGCTCGGTGTCCAGTGACGATGGCATGGGCATGCCGCGGCTGAAGAGCAGGGAGCGGCCTTCCAGGATTTCGATACCCACCTCTTCCGACTTGAGGGCCACCAGAGCGCGGGGGGCCGAAGGCGAGCCCGCGCCGCCGTTGGCGAGTTGGAGACAGGTGGCATTGGCCTGCGACAACCAGCCCACGGCAGCCAGGGAAACCCCCGCGGCCTCGGCTACTCGACGAAGGAAATCGAGAGACTCCTGACGGGTAATGGCCACGAGCGCCTCGACGCGGTCGACCGAGTCGTTGGTGGCCGTGGCGGTCGTGGTCGGTGCCGCAGTCACCTCGCCATCCAAGGCCGGACGTGCCGGTAGCTTGCGGAGGATCTGGAAGTCGATGATCGCCTCATCCAGTCGGAAGGGCAGATCACGCGCGACCTGGAAACGTACCAGTGCGGCGATGGTGCCAGTGAGGCCGGTGTCGGGGACCACTACGGTTCGGAGGATGACTTGCGAACGACCGATTCCCAGGACCACGGGGCCGGGTTTGATACGGGCCTTGGCCAGTGCCTTGGCGATGGCGGATCCGAGGACGGAGGCGTCTGCCCGATCGGCGTTCTCCGGCAATTCCAGAGGGCAGGAGCGAACCTGATCGACGCGGCTTGAGGTGCCGGATCGAGAGGCGTCGGCGATGCGCAATGTGAGGCCATCGATCTCGAGAGCCGTCGCCGCGGGGAGCCCACGCACGGCGGGACGGGCACCCGCTGCCCCGGGGATTCGGGAGCGGATCCGCTCGTTCAGGTCTTTGAGAGAAATACCCATGTTTCGTTGGACTCAGGAATCAGTGATAGACTGCCATATCCTTCAGCGAGTCGCCAACACCCGACGCTGGCAATCGCCCTCTTATTTCAGCTGATTTTTCAGGGCCTTCCGGACGCTTGGGCCGGTGTGAGCTCAGGCCTGCGTGGGCGTGGGCCCGGATTCGAGTCAGGGGCGGGCGGAATTCGCTGTTTTTGGACCCGAATCAAGGGTGCGAGTTTGGGTTGCGGCACTCGCTTCGGAGGAAGGGTTTTCTTCTTCGGAATCCAATTCGATGGGGAATGGCAACCCCAAGCGGGTCAGGTCACGGAGATAGACCAGTCGCACGGGTTGGCTCGCGGCGTCGATGACGGCTTCCAAAACCCGGAATTTGCCGGACCGGGATCCGTAGCCCACGACATTGAATCGGAACTGGAGACTGCGAGTGGTCAAGAACGGTGCGATCTCGCGGAACCGTTCCGCCTCGACCAGATTCTCGATGTGAATCCAGGCCACGGAACTGCGCCGCTCGATCGGCAAATTGCGTCGGGCCGAGAGGATGTTTTCGGCGAGAGCGTTGTCGATGCCTGGTACGAGTTGGAGGACGCTGGCCGGGGCCGTATTGACGTTGATGCGGCCCACCAGATCGGCATCGGCCGAGCCTGTGAATCGGTCGAGAACCATCGCCAGCGAATCCTTACCGATGCCGGTGGGAACGGCGCTTTCCTGTCCGTCCGCACCCTTCAAGTTGAAGTTGGCATCGAGGAGTTCGGCTGGATCCATCACCACGCTCTTGGAGGCGCCAAGTTGTGCGACGAACGCCACGAAGGCCGCCGGCAAATCGTTGGTCTCTGTGAGTGCCGCTCCGGGGGTGTTGAGGTTGAAACGCCGCTTGCCGGTACGATCGGTATTGGGTTCCCGGGAGTACACCGTGAGCAGCGGGAGCAGTCCGGGTTGGAGGCGTCCGTCGGCGTCATCCGGCGGTTCTCGCTCGTCGCCGTCGTCCTCGTTGGGATCGAGGGAGAAGTTGCGATTGGCATCCTCGCCCAAGACCAAAGCCGGAGTGAATCCACGGACGAGCAGGAGTTGCTCAACGGTCGACAGAGGTCCGTTGTGGATCCGGTAGGGCTGTGGCAGCGCGTTGTAGTATTCCTGTTCGGCTCCTTCGGGTCGTGGCACGTCATCGGTGTCCAGGAAGTCGAGCAGGGCGTCGGTGAGTGAGGGTTTCATTCCCGGCAGACGGCTGACCATCGAGGTGGTGGCCGAGTTGAGATTGAGCCGGGAGGCTTCGTCGGTGAGGCCGAAGCGGATGCCGCCTTCGGGGTTGGCGGAGTAGAGGGTCCATCGCCATTCCTCGGTGCCGTCGTTGTACATCACGCGGTCTTTGAAACGTTCTGGGGCATCCATCCAGGTGATGTCTCCGGGTTGGATCGTGGGCACCAAGCGCATGGCCTCGCGAACGCCGCTCATGGCCGTGGCCCAACCTTGTTCCGCGGTGGAACCAGTGGCCCCGGCGGTCTCCTCAGATCGCATCCGGAACATCAGGCTCAGGGCAATCATCGACAGGAGCATGACGACGATGAGCACACCCACGAGGACGAACCCCGGCGCTTTCCGATGGGACTTGGAACCGAACGCGGTCATGGCGTCGGCACCTCGTTGGTCAGAGTGTCGTCGGGGAGATTGGGATCGGACGGCGCGGTCGCGGTTCCCAGCGCAGCCGGAAGAGCGATGATTCTGCGGAAGACTTCGTAGGGGTAGGGTGCCGGTTCTTCAGTGCCGGTGGAGTCACTGAGGGCGTCTTCTTCCATGGGATCCAGTCCCAGCGAAACTTCGACGGCCGTCGGCGGCTCGGGCTTTTCCCAAGCGTTTTGCCAGCGGGAACCATCCCAATATCGAAATCGGAGATAGGCGATGGATTCAGACAGGGGAGTGCCGCCCGAGGGGACGATCGAATTGGTCCCGCTTCCGGTGATGGGTTCCACTTCGGTCAGCAAATTGGTGGATACCGGAGCGCTGGTGGTGTGGGCACGCTCCTGACGGAACAGCCCGGGTTGGCTGGTGTCGGAGGACCATCGGTAGGCCACTTCCACCCAGTCGGCCTCGGCGATACTGGCTCGCCCCAAATTGCCGCCGCGCCAAGGGGTCTTCGACGGCACCGAGGTATGCAGAATCCGCAGGGACCGGGAATCCCCTGAAAGGATCGCGACGCCTGCGGTATTGGGAGGGACGGTGCGGAGTTCGGTGCTGATTCGATCCATCACCAAGCGCACCGCGGACAAGGCATCGGCCTTGCGGAGGATTTCTTCACGAACGATGGCGGCCTGCCGGTAGAAAACGAGAACACCCGTCAGGAGTCCGACGGCGATCACGATGGCCAGGACCACCTCGATGAGGGTGAAACCGCTCGCGTTGCGATGGGGATGGGTGGTGATCCTCATGGCGCGGGAACGGGTTCTTCCGCGGGGATTGCCTCCGCGTCCGTGACGGACCGCGAAGGGGTGAGGATCACTTGAGCCAGTCGTCGGACGAGTTCCGGGTCTGCATGACGGATGATGATTTCGTGCGGTGATCCGGGTGTGTCTCCGTTGGGCGGGACGATTTGCCAGGTCCAGTTGGTGAAGGGCGCTTGGAAGGGGGTGGGTCCCAAGACAGAAGGGGAACGGAGTCCGGTCTCCAGTTCCGCCACGACCGACGCGGCCAAGTTGTCGGCATGCACGCCTAACCGCAGGCGTTCCTCGCCATCGATCGCGGATTGGAGAGCACTGCTGACGACGGTGGCCGCGGCGACGAAGAGCACCAATGCCAGGACCACTTCCAGGAGCACCGATCCCTGTGTCGGTCTGGGACGGATGGGGAGCCGGTTCAGCATCGCGAGGGGCAGGAAGACGGAGCGATGCCGCCGCAGAACAATAGGTCAGCGTCGGGTTTTGGCCGTCGCCGGTGAAGTGGCTGTGCGGGCCAAGGAGGGTGAGGTGGAGCGGGAATCCGTTGCGCTCGGATCGTTCAGGGATGAACCCACTGACGCTGAACCCTGGGGTGAAGTGGTCTCGGTTGCACCAAAGTTCGCGGACTCGCGCCAACGCCGACGGGTGGTGCCGGTGACGCTTTCCAGAAGCACCGAGACTTCTCGCGCATCATCGCTGTCCTTGGACGCCAGAACGATCGTGGCCCCATCGCAGGAACCATCCGGGTAAAACGTGATGGTGGCCTCGCTGGGATTGGTCTCGTGACCCGATCGAGTGGAGGAATCTGAAGGCGTTTCTGACTCAGATTCACGCGGTGTCGAAGCGGACACGGTTTCAATCGCAGTTTCAGTGGGGGATGCGAGCGGAGCACTGTCGCTGGTCGTGGTAACATCAGTCGGGCTGGAATCTTTGGAATCCTTGGATTCCCGACCCACCGAACGGATCTCCACCAATTCGGATACATCCGCCACGTCGCCCGACAACGAAGGAATGGCTTCGAAGACGCCCGGTGCGCGGGCTGGATCGGCTTCCCAGAGGATGCTCAGGGATTGAGTGGAGTCGCTCGGATTGCCGGCCGGAGTCGAAGGGGAACTATCGGCGGAGGGTGAAGATGCTTCGGTGGTGGTCACCACCACTTGGACCTTGCGACCGGTATTGGCGGCGTGGGCCCGGGCAAATCGCATGGCCGTTTCCACCCGTTCCACTCCCTCATTGAGTTGGGCGCTCCGCTGCAGGCTGGAGAACCCGAAGATCGCGGCGGCCATCAACCCTCCGAGCAAGGTCACGGCCAAGAGCAGCTCCACCAAGGTGAAGCCGCCGCGGCGAGACCGGGCCTGGAGGGTTGTGGGTGTCATCGATTGAATGAGGTAGCCGTCGATATTGTGCCGCCTTTATTTGGCAGCGCCGCCCGTGTTGCCACCGGCATTGCCACCGCCGGAACCCGACGTGTCGGATTCGGTGGCCATCTTGATGTCGTCGTCGTTGTCCGGCTGGCCGTCCGGCCCGACTGAGAAGAGCTTGTAGGGCAGGGCGGACTTGGCGCCATCCGATGCCTGAGAACGATCCACCACTTCGTAGCGGAGCGGGAATCCCCAAGGATCATCCAAGCGGGTGCCCGGCTTCAGGTACGGGCCTTGCCATTTTTCGCCCTGGCGCTCGTTTTCAAACGTGGGCTTGGTCAGCAACGCGTTCAGGCCGCCTTCCTGCTCGGTCGGATAGTGGCCGAGGTTCAATCGGTAGGTGTCGAGGGCGCTCGAGATGTTGTTGAGCAGCAATCGGGTGGTGTTTTTTTCGGCACCTTCCTGCTGCGGTAACACGAAAACGACGAGTGCACCGGCCAAGAGCAGGATGATCACGATGACCAACAGGATTTCGATGAGCGTGAAGCCTGCGGCCTTGCGGGCGCGACGTGCGGTAGATTGGAACGAGAGTCTCATGCAGTTCAGAACTAAATCCTAATATCCCCCGACGTCGCGCGCCTAGAGACAATTCAATGCAATTTTGTTTCGGAAGGGAGTGTTTCAGGCGGGCACCGCATGGGTGGGGCTGTGATGCCCAAGAAAAAACCCGAAACCGGTGAGGGTTTCGGGTTTTTTATTGGGTTTGAGAGAGGAAACAGCGCCTTTACCAGCGCCTTTACCAGCGCATGTCCGCGACCGTGCGGCCGGCCGGAATGAACGGCAGCACGTGCTCGGTGTAGGGCGTGATGACATCCAGCACGTAGGGGGTCTCGGCGGCCAGCATCCGCTCCAAGGCCGCGCGCAAATCCTTGCGGTACACCACGCGTTCGCAAGGGACACCGAAGCTGGTGCACACCTTGACGTAATCAGGGTAGATGCCCGACCGATTGTCCGGGTTGCCCAGATAGGTGTGGCCGCGGTTCCCGTCGAAGAAGTTGTCTTCCCATTGCACCACCATGCCCAGGTGCTGGTTGTTCAGCACGATGGCCTTGGCGGCGATTTTCTCGACATGGGCGGTGGCCAGTTCCTGAATGTTCATCAGGAAGGATCCGTCACCATCGATGTCGACGACTTGCTTGTCGGGACGAGCCACCTTGGCTCCCAAGGCGGCCGGGTAACCGTAACCCATGGATCCCAGACCGGCGCTGGTGATAAACTGGCGGGCAAACTTGTATTTGTACCACTGTCCGGCCCACATCTGGTGCTGGCCGACGCCGGTGGTGATGATCGCTTCGCCCTTCGTGAGACGCCACAGTTCCTCTATGACCATCTGGGGCAGGATGTATTCCTCGCCTTCCTTGTGGAACGGCTTGATGTGGGCCGAATCGACGATCTGACCCTCGCTCGTGTAGCGGAAGGGGGCCTTGGCCTTCCACTCGGAGATCTGGTTGTGCCAGGTCGGGAAGGTCTTCTTGATGCCCTTGCGCTGGGTGATCAGTGCATTGAGGCGGTGCAGGGCGTCCTTCAGGTCACCATGGATGGCCAGATTGGCGCGCTTGTTCTTGTGGTGTTCGGAGGGGTCGATGTCGAGATGGACAATGGTGGCCCCCTTGGCGAACTCGCTGAAAGCACCGGTGACGCGGTCATCGAAGCGGACACCGAAGGCGAGCAACAGGTCGCAACCGTCATGCAGCTTCACCATGGGCTCGGACGGATCGTTGCGCCGTGCGTACTCGCCATTGACCGCCCAGTTGGCGAAGGCCGCTCCGTGCATGCCCAACCAGCGCAGGGACAACGGGTGCTCTTCAGGGAATCCACCGATGCCCATCAGCGTGGTGGTGAGGGGGATCTGGGCGGATTCAGCAAATTCCAACAACTCGGCCGAGGCACCGGCCGTGATAATTCCGCCGCCGCTGTAAATCACCGGGCGCTCAGATTTCTCGATGAGTCCGATGATCTCATTCAGGGCCAGTTCGTCGGCGGTCACCCGATCGGTGTAGCCGCGCAGGCGGGCCTTGACCTCGTCGAGGGTGGGCCAAACGGGCCGTGCCTTTTGCTGCTGAACATTCTTGGGGAAGTCGAGGACCACGGGGCCGGGCCGGCCGCTCTGAGCGATGTAGAAAGCCTCCTTCACGATCCGCGGGATATCATTGATATCCGTGATCAGGTAGGAGTGCTTCACGATCGGCAGCGTCACGCCAATCATGTCTGTCTCCTGGAAGGCGCCGCGACCGATCATCGACTGGGCGACCTGGCCCGTGATGGCGATCAGGGGGCAGGAATCGACGTAAGCGTCGGCGATGGCCGTGACCAGGTTGGTCGCGCCGGGGCCGCTGGTCGCCATGCACACGCCAGCTTTGCCGGTGGCGCGGGCGTAACCCTCGGCGGCGAAGCTGCCGCCTTGCTCATGACGAGGCAGAATGGTTCGGATCTTCGACTTGGTCAGCGACTGATGGATTTCCATGCTCGCGCCGCCGGGATAAGCGAAGATGACTTCGCAGCCCTCGCGCTCCAGCGCCTCGACAAAGATGTCGCGCCCGAACATCAGGGGGCCGATGTCCTTGTTGCTGGTGGTCTGGTTGTTCTGTGTCGGGGTGGCCGTGCTCATGTGTTGTGTGCTGTTTCCTGGCCGGTGGTCGTGGATTTCCCTGTTTGGAACAAAAAACCCACGACCGTCGCCGGCCGTGGGTTCTTGTGAAAGCTGCGTCAAGCGTTGCGACAAGTCCCATCGGCGGCCTTGGGGCCACCTACCGATACAGGTACTCGATTGCGTTTCGCGCTCATGACGTTGAAGTAAAGTGGCCTGAATCCGGCGGAGTGGTCAAGCCCAAGCCCATGATCAGTCTAACTCCGTGACCCAGCCGGAAAAGGGTAGGATGCCAACCGGGCATCTCATCAGTGAGTCGGCTCAGCTTGAGGAAGCTTCTGAGATGCTCCGGAATCAACCGGAGCTCCAGGCTCAATCGGTGCCTTGCCCCCGCGGTGTCCCTGCGGTTTCATTTCGCGACACATGGAATGCCTCCCCGGTTTCCGCGAATTCTACCCTGAGCCGCTGCCTCTGAAGGACGCTTGGTCCTGCGATGCACGCAACCACCTGTTCAATGCTTGGCGGCAAACGGCCCGCTGTTACGGGTTCCGAGAGTACGATGGCCCCCCGTTGGAGCCGCTCGAACTCTACACGGCCAAATCCGGGGCCGAGATCGTGGGGCAGTTGTTCAACTTCGTGGACAAGGGAGATCGTTCGGTGTCGATGCGTCCTGAGATGACGCCGACGGTGGCCCGCATGATCGCCGCGTCCGAGCGGGCTTACAAAAAACCCATCAAGTGGTTCTCGATGCCGCAACTCTTCCGCTACGAGAAGCAGCAGCGGGGTCGGCTCCGGGAGCACTTCCAGTTGAACTGCGACATCTTCGGTGAGTCCCATGTGGCCGCCGATGCCGAGATCATCGCGCTGCTCATCGATGTGCTGCGTCGGCTGGGTTTGGATCAGCAGGATTTCGTGGTCCGACTCAGCAGTCGTCAGGCGTGGCAGCGGTTTTACGAATCGCGCAACGGCGATCCCGCTCGCGCCTATGAGTTTTATCAGGTGATCGACAAGATCGAACGCGAAAAGCCGGAGGTCACCGCTGAGAAGCTCCTGGCTTTGTCCATCGATGTGGCCGATGTCCGGAAGTTCATCGAGGCCGGAGAGCCCACGCCGGAATTGCAGGCGGTACTCGACAATTTGGCCGCTCGGGGTCTGCGCGATTACGTCGCCATCGACTACAACGTGATCCGCGGGTTGGCCTATTACACGGGGGTCGTCTTCGAAGCCTTTGATCGCAAGGGTGAGTTTCGGGCCATCGCCGGCGGCGGTCGGTACGATCAGTTGGTCAAGTTGCTGAGCCAAGGTAAGGTGGATCTTCCCGCACTGGGGTTCGGCATGGGCGACGTTGTTCTGCTGGAACTGCTCAAGAGCCGAGGCAAGCTACCCACCTTCAATGCCGGGTTGGACTGTGTGGTGATCATCGAGGATGAAACCCTGCGAGCGGAATCACTGGCACTGGTCCAAGAACTGCGGCAAGCAGGGCGCTTGGTGGAGTACAGCCTGACTCCCGCCAAGGGCGACAAGCAGCTCAAGCGTGCTTTGGAACTCGGCGCCCGCTACACCCATTGGGTCCAACGCGACGGGGCGGGGCAGATCCACTACCGCACCCGGCACCTCATCAGCCGGTGTGAGTTGACCGGTGATCTTCAGTCAGCACTGACCACCAGTGACCCTCTGAGGTAGTCCTACTCTCGGGCCGAGCCATGGCGTTCTTGTCGTTCCACCAGATCTCCAAGGCTTATCCCGGGGTGCAGGCCTTGTCGGAAGTTTCCTTTTCCGTGGCGGAGGGGAGTTGCCACGCGCTCATGGGCGAGAACGGGGCTGGCAAGAGCACGTTGGGCAAGATTCTCGCGGGAATCGATGTTGCCGATGGCGGCGTGATTCATTTGCGCGGGAAACAGATCGCCCCGCAAAACCCCGCCGAGGCCCGCGCATTGGGAATCGCCATGGTTCATCAGGAACTGGCTTTTTGCCCGGAACTCACCATCGCCGAGAATTTGTGTCTGGGCAGTTGGCCTCATCGGCGGGGGTGGGTGGATCGCGATGCCCTGCGCGACAAGGCTCGCCGTTTGCTGGCGAACGTGGGCTTCGACGAAGATGTGGATCGCCTCGTCGGAGAATTGACCACCGGACAGGAGCAACTCCTCCAAATTGCTGCCGCCCTGGGCACCGGTGCCCGGATTCTTGTTTTTGACGAACCCACCAGTTCCTTGTCTGCGGTCGAGAGCGAGCGCTTATTCGAGCTGTTGGCCGACCTGAAACGGCGCGGATTCACCGTGGTGTATGTGTCCCATCGCATGGAGGAAATCTTTCGTCTCTGCGATACCATCACCGTGCTTCGGGACGGGCGACATGTGGCGACCGAACCAGCGGCAGATTCCCATCAGGACCGGTTGGTGCAGCAAATGGTGGGTCGGTCGGTGGAGTACCACGAACCCGACCACTTGGCCAAACCTCTGGGCGATGTGGCCCTTCAGGTGGAAGGACTCTCATCGGGCCAGCGCCTCCAAGAGGTGAGCCTGACCCTGCGGCGCGGAGAAATCCTCGGATTGGCCGGTTTGGTCGGAGCCGGTCGCAGCGAGTTGGCTCAGGCCCTCTTTGGTTTGGATCCGGAACGCACCGGAACGGTGTCGGTCGCCGGTCATCCGTTGCCCCCCGGTGATGTGGTGGCCGCCATGGAAGCCGGTGTCGGATTATTGCCGGAGGATCGCAAACGACAGGGGTTGGTCCTGGGATTGAATTGCCGTGAAAATGGTGCGCTGGCCGTCCTTCAGCGCTGGTCGCGGTGGGGGTGGACGGATCGTCGACGGGAGCGAGATCAGATGGAGGCATTGGTCCGTCAGTTGCGGGTGAAGGCTCCCTCTATTGAATCTGGCATCGCAGGCCTGAGTGGCGGGAATCAGCAGAAGATCGCCTTGGCCAAGTGGTTGGCCTGCGAGTGCCGGGTGCTGGTGGTGGATGAACCGACCCGGGGCGTGGATGTCGGGGCCAAGGCCGAGATCCACCGCTTGCTCGATCAATTGGCCTGTGAGGGCATGGCCATCCTCCTGATTTCCAGTGAATTGCCCGAGGTCATGAACTTGAGTCGCCGACTGCTGGTGATGCGGGGTGGTCGGATTGTTGGCGAATTCCAGCGATCAGAGTTTCAGCAGGCGGCGATCCTGAACAGCATGGTGGGTCATTGAGACCGCGGACCCTAATCCGTCGCCCCGCTGGAACGAGTGCCGGGGTGTAGCTCGGGGACGTATCAGCTCATGGGGCGAAATCCGCGTTCAGCGAACCGGGCCAAGGTCCATGCGTATTCGTTCACCAATTGGTCCACCACATCACGCTGCTTCATGGCCGCAGGCATGACTTCCCAGGTGTAGGTCTCCATCTCGAAATGCTGGCAAAGCCCGGGTTGGGCTTGGACGGCATCGAGGACTCCGATGAGGTGGTCGGCCGTGGTGTTGAATCCACCCCGCGGTTCGGAGTGCAAAGGGATGTGGAAATGGATGCGCCACTCCGGCAAGGGGACGCCCGGAGTCGGAAGCGGAGTCGCCAGCGCATCGTGGAGGTCGGCATAGCGGACCAGGGATCCGTTGGCCTGCTGCTCGATGACCTGATGGAAATAAATGTCTTCGGCGAAGGCTTGCAGCGATTGGCGGATTTCTGGCGTCGGGCTCACACTGAGGGCATTGCTCAAGTGGATCTTGCTCAAACGGATGCCCGCCGATTGCAGGCGGGCCAAGGCTTCAGCCGGGGATTCGTACTCGATGGCCAGATGGCAGCAGTCGTAGTTCACCCCCAAATGCCGATCGATGCGCCGGTCACCGGGGCGGACGTCGCGGAGGCGCTTGAAATAGGTGACGCATTCCTCGGTGTTCTCGAGGGTGCACAAGGGTTCGGGTTCCAGTCCCAAATGCAGGTCGTGGCCGGTTTGTTGGGACAGCTCATCGAGGAAATCCACGCAGTCCCAAAGTTGGAGCAGGGCGCGTTTCTGTTCGTCCGGTGATCGTTGGAAGGCCTTGTAGGAGACGGGAACGGTGCTGACGCTGCCGGCCACTCCCGGTGGCAAAAGTTGAGCCAGAATACGGAAAAGCCTCTGGGTGTATTCGAGTCGCTCCGGCTGAGACCAGTCCGGGGCGTACACCTGTTCCTTCACCCGTTGACCATGGAACTGACCGTAAGGGAACCCGTTGATGGTGAACACATAGGCGTTGTTGCGTTTCAACCATTCCTGAAAGGCACTGAAGGTGCCGGGTTCAATGAGCTCGCGCGAAGCCCGATCGCTCAGTCGCAGGCCGATGGCATAGGGTCGGCCCGATGAGACGCGTGCCTGAACCGCCCGGGTGTGCCGCTCCAGACCGGCGAAGGTTTCCGCCCAATCCTCTCCCCGGTGGATGTTGGTGCAATAGGCCAGATGCAGCCCGTCGGTCAGTTGCATGCCTGAGGATTGAACCCCGGCTTCCCTCGGAGCAAAAGCCCTGTTTGGGGAAAGCATCTCAACCGTCCTTTCCAGTTCTCCGCCAATCGTTACCGTCCGGGGGTGCACAGGAATTGGATTTCGGCGCTCTTCGTCACCCTGTTGGGGTTGACGCTCAACCTCTCTGCGCAGTCGGTGGTCATCAGCGAGATGATGTATGAACCGCCGGGCGGCTCGGCCTATGCGGAAGCGGAATACATCGAACTCTTCAACCCGGGGTCACTGCCCATGGATCTTTCGGGCGCGAGTTTTTCCGCAGGCATTGTCTTTACGTTTCCGTCTCCGTTTTTTCTGCAAGCCAAGGCTCGGGCGGTGATTTGTCGCAACCCGGCCCTGATCAAATCGCGATACGGAGCCGTGTCCGGTTTGGTGCCTGGTTCCTATTCCGGAGCCCTCAACAACGGAGGGGAATCCGTCATCTTGAGCGCTTTGAACGGAACCCTGCTGGCGCAGATCAAATATGGAATCGACGGGGGCTGGCCGGTGCGGCCTGCCGGTAACGGCGGTTCTTTGGAGATCGTCGATCCGGCGGGTGATTCCGGCGCCGCCTCCAATTGGCGTGCCAGCACCGAATACTTTGGCTCACCCGGATTGGCTGGAGCGGGGCCGCAAAACCGGGTGGTGATCAATGAATTGCTGGCCCATACCGATCCGCCGTTGGAAGACGTGGTCGAGTTGTTCAATCGCACGGATCAGCCGATCGACGTGGGAGGGTGGTTTCTTTCCAATGATCTGGCCGACCCGTTTCGCTTCCGGGTTCCTTCGGGAACGGTGATCCCACCCCGCGGCTTCCGGATGATTTACGAATATCAGTTCAACCCACTCCAGCCGGCCGCCGGTCGCACGGCCTTCACGTTTGGTGCCGCGCGCGGTGGCATCGTGACGCTGCTGTCCGCTGATACCGCCGGCACGCCTCTCCGCTGGGAAGATGTTCAGGAATTTCCAGCCAGTCCGAATGGAGTGAGCTTTGGCCGACACCCGGACGGAGAAGGTCCGTTGCTGTTGATGCAGCGCATGACGTTGGGAACCGGGATCGACAATTCCATGGATCCTTTGCTGTTGAACATTTTTCGGCAGGGGTTGGGTGGGACCAATACGCCGCATGCCCTGGGACCGGTGGTTTTTCGCCGACTCCGGTATGCCGCGCCTGCGGGGGAGATCGAGTTTGTGGAGTTGGAGAATGTGTCTGCTGAGACCGTAGCCTTGTATGACCCGGCCTATCCGACCAATGGATGGCGCATCGAGGGCGGCATCAGTTTTGCCTTTGGCGAACCGCAGGCCATGCCTCCGGGTGCGAAATGGATCGTCGCCAACACCAACAATCCCGCGGCCGTGCGTCGATTGTTGGGTTTGTCCGATTCACAGGTGGTGCTGGGGCCCTACACCGGGCAATTGGCCTCCGAAGGCGAACGCGTGAGTCTCGTTCGGCCCGATACCCCCCAGTTGCCGCCCCGTCCGGATGCCGGATTCGTGCCCTACTACGTGGTGGAACACCTGGACTACCGATCGGTGGCCCCATGGCCCACGGAAGCGGCTTCTCCAGACCGTTGCCTCGCCCGCATCGTGTCCACCGAGCCCAGTTATTTGCCCTCCAATTGGCGAGCTGAAGCGTTGGTGACGGTCGAACCCTTGAAGCCCACGTTGCTGGTCGAGAGGCTTTCGGGCGGCTTGGTGCGGATTCGCACCCGAGGTCCACGGGATCGGGGATATGTCCTAGAGCGCCTGACCCTCTCCGGCGTTTCCACGGTGACGGTGACGGCGACTGTTTTGAGCGGCACTTACTCGGTACCCCCGGGCAATCTTCAGGGCGATGGCTCGGTGGAGCGGGTTATCGAGCTGGGCGCCGGCGAATCCGCCGAATTGTGGCGGATCCGCCTAAATCCATGATCGGAATGTCCGAAGGGGAGGTTTCCAAGAAGTGAATGGATTCTCCCCGTCGGTCCGAATGATCCAGAGTTACTTTAGTTCGTGGGATTCGACCTTCACGCCCTTCTTGAAGGTGTTGAAGCCGAACATGGAGGGCTCGAAGGTGCCCACCGGGGTGACATCGGCTTTCTTGGGGACCTCCAAGCCGGTGAGCGAGTAGGCGGCGTTGACGAAGAGTCGGCGGAGGTCTTCGCTGCGCAAATCGGTGGCGGCTCCGATCGTGGTGCAGAGGATTTGAGAGGTGTGCCCGGACGATCCCTTGTAGTCACGCAGCCAGATGAGCGGCATGGCCGGCTTGGTGAGGTTCGGCGGATCGTTGGGTTGCATGCCGGTGAGAACCTGACCATGCATCAAGATGGTGGCATCCTTCGGGAAGTCGGGGTTCACGCCGTAGACATCGCTGGGGCCGAACACATCGAACACGCCGTTCAAGATCGGGTGCTTGGCATGGCGACCGTCGATCACGCCGCGAGTGGCTTCCTTTCCGTGGTGACCGTGGTGGTAGGTCCAAGTCTCGCCCACCGTTTTACCACCAAAGCCGCCGCCCTTGGCCGTCCAGGAGTAGGAGGCATAGGGGCTCTGCTTGTTGCGCTCGTAATTGAAGGCGTGGGTTGCCGTCCGGACCACCACCATCGGCTTGCCGCTGTCGAGGTAGCGGACGAAGTGCTCCATGTCGGCATCGGGCAGTTCGCGGAATCGGAATTGGTTGACCACCAAATCGGCCGAAGCGAGCAAGTTCATGCCCGGGATATTGGTCTGGTTGTTGGGATTAATGGTCCCATCGGCGTCCTGGGTGAACAGCACGGTGCATTTGAAGCCATGCTTCTGGCTGAGGATCTTGCCCATCTGCGGCAAGCTTTCCTCGGAACGATATTCCTCATCGCCGCTCAACAGGACGATGGTCTTGCCGTTGGCGGTTCCGGCCTTCGGTTCATAGGTCACCCAGGAACCAGCGAGGGTGGGCAGCGCAGAGGCCAGCAGCGAGACCAGGGAATAGGTCAGGGCGCGGGAGGGAGCGTTCTGTTTCATAGGAGTGGCCGTCATTCCAGCATGTCCCTCGGGCGCAGGCCAGACTTTCGGCACCCGACGATGCGCGCCCGATGTGCGCGTCAGAAATGTGATTCGGCTTCTTACAGGATGCGCCAAAATGACGCTGAATGGCCCAGTCTCGGATGAGACGCCACTCGGTAAGGGGGGCTATTGAGACAAAACAGCCAAAAAGTCGATTGGCCCTGCGTATGCTCACCATGCATGTGATCCGACTCAGGGGGGCAAATCTGTGAAACCTGTGTCCCTTGGAATGAGTCCGGTGAAACCAGTGAACAAATTCGCCTCAAGCGACTCCAACGTTTCCAGAGAGATGAAAACGAATTTCAAGACCAAGCGGCCCGGAACAGAGTCCCACTCGACCTCGCGCACGGCCAAGGGACTTCGGGCTCGGAAATCATCCACCCAGGCGCAGCCTCGCCGTTCACGCAAGGCAGCCGTCTCCAAGCGAACACGCCCGATCGCATTGCCACCCATGCCGGTGGTGGGCGACCGGACCCGAATCAACGTCCCGCGGAGTCCGTTGCCGCCCGGCGAGGCTCTCATCCCCATCGAAACACTGGCGACGACGCGTTCGCTTCCCGTTCAGGTCGAGTCTGATGCGATCCCGGCCTCCAACTTGCGTGAAACACGGATTCCGGACACGGCGGGTCGCGGTGTCTGGGATGAACATTCTTCCCTGAGACTCTACCTCCGCGACGCTGTGGAAACCCCGCTGCTCAACGCGAAGGAAGAGGTCGAGTTGGCCCGCCGCATCCAAAAGGGCGATGACGCGGCCCGCGAGCACATGATCCGCGCCAATTTGCGATTGGTCATCAAGATCGCCCGCGAATACGAAGACTACGGCCTCCCCCTGTTGGACTTGGTCAACGAGGGCAACATCGGTTTGATGCGGGCGGTGGAGCGCTTCGACCCGGATCGCGGCGCCAAGCTCTCGACCTATGCCGCCTGGTGGATCAAGCAGTCCATCAAGCGGGCGCTGTCCAATCAGTCCAAATCCATCCGACTGCCCATTCACATCGTTCAGGAGTTGGCCCGGATGAAGAAGGCTGAGGTTCGCCTCGAATCCGACTTGGGGCGTCCTGCCACCGATGTGGAACTGGCCGGAGAGTTGGAAGCCGATGTCGATGACATCCGGCGCTGGCGCGAAGCTGCGGCCGTCGGAGCGACCTCTCTGGACGCCCCGATTGGCAACGATCCTGAATCCAATCGCATCGCCGATGTGATTGCCGATGAATCGGCGGTGATGCCTTGGGCCGGTGTCAGCGAATCGAGTAATGCCGAGTTGATGCGCGAACTGGTGGGTTCACTCAATGCCCGCGAGCAAGTCATCCTCAATCAGCGGTTTGCACTCGAAGGCGGCGACCCTCG
>CAMATE010000042.1 GCA_945861075.1 Akkermansia muciniphila | reverse complement strand
CGGACCAGACGGCCCGTGGTCACGGCGCAACCCGCAACCCGACCACCCTTGGAAAGATCGAAAATCTTGCGAACTTCGGCCTGACCGACCACCACATCCTTGAGGAGGGGATCGAGCAGACCCGCCATGGCTTCCTTCACCTGATCGATCAACTCGTAGATGATCGCGTAGAGGCGGATTTCGACGGCGTGATGCTTGGCTTCCTCAGCGGCGTTGTTATCGACGCGAGTGTGGAAGGCGAGGATGACAGCCTTGGAACCGCGGGCCAAATTGACGTCCGAGACATTGATGGCACCGACGGCACTGTGGACGACCTCGAGAGAAACCTTCTGAGACTTGATCTCGCGAAGGGCTCCAACGATGGCTTCCACCGAGCCTTGGGTGTCGGCCTTGACGATGACCTTGAGAACCTTGGCCGTCAGGTCGCCGATGCGGCCGAACAAGTCGGACAATGAGGCGCGGGTCTTGCGACGATCGCCATCCATCTCGGACTTCCGGCGGGCGTCGGAACGCTCCTCAGCGAGATCGCGGGCTGCCCGCTCGTTCTCGACGGCACTGAACTCGGAGCCGGCATCCGGCACGCCATTGAGGCCCAGCACGCGAACCGCTACGGACGGAGTGGCCTCCTTCAGGCGGACTCCCTCTTCGTTCATCATGGCGCGCACCTTGCCGTAGTGCTCACCGCAAATAATCACATCACCGATGCGTAAGGTGCCCTTACGGACCAAGACCGTGGCCACGGAACCACCCGCCTCGACGCCCGACTCGATCACGTTGCCCTTGGCATTGCGATCGGGGTTGGCCTTGAGTTCGAGCAACTCGGCTTGGAGCAGGATGGAATCGATGAGAGTATCGATTCCCTTCTTGGTGATTGCGGAGCATTCGACGAACAAGGTGTCACCACCCCAATCGTCCGGCACCAAACCCTTGTCCTGAAGTTGCTGACGCACCTTCATGGGATTGGAGTTGGGGTGGTCGCACTTGTTGACCGCCACAATGATGGGAACCTTGGCGGCCTTGGCATGCGCCAACGCTTCCAGAGTCTGCGGCATCACACCATCGTTGGCCGCCACGACCAGAACGACGATGTCGGTCACATTGGCACCGCGGGCGCGCATCGCCGAGAAGGCGGCATGACCCGGAGTGTCGAGGAAAGTGAGGCTCTCCAGCTTGCCGGTATTGGGGTGCGGGTACTGGATGGTGTAGGCACCGATGTGCTGGGTGATGCCACCGGCTTCGCCTGAGGCGACATTGGCCTTGCGGATGACGTCGAGGAGCGAGGTCTTGCCGTGGTCGACGTGACCCATGATGGTGATCACTGGAGGCCGTGCCTTCAGCGTCTCGGGCTTGTCCTCGCTGTCGAGTTCGAGCTTTTCCTCCTTGGGGACGTTGACGGAGTGGGCCGCCTTGTCGCGCTTCTCGGTTTCGAAACGGATGCCGTGCTTGGCGCAAATTTTGACCGCCGCCTCGGCATCAATGGTCTGGGTGACCGTGGCGAAGACCCCCATTTGCATGAGGTCGCCGATGATCTGGAAGGGCTTTTTGCCCATCTGCTCAGCCAACTCCCGCACCACGATGGGCGGACGCATGATGATGGTGGGTGCATCAGCAGCGAATTGAGGCCGCTGTGCCGCCGGTGCCGGCCGTGGACCCGGTCCCGCCGCAACACCCGGACGCCCACCCATCTGACCCGGACGGCCGTACTGACCGGGTCGCTGGGGTTGGCCTGGACGAGAACCCTGATATGAGGACGGCCCCGGACGCCCCTGCTGAGGAGGCGGCGGACCGCGGCGGTCGTCGCGGGGCGGCGGAGTTGCCGGACGCGCAGGAGGCGGCGTGCTGACGCCTCGGGTGGTCCGACCTCCATAGCCAAACTGACTGAGATCAATGCGACCCACCAATTGCCCGGTTTGGACCGCCGGTGGTGTTGCGGGCGGAGTAGGCGTTGCCGACGGAACAGGAGTTTCTGGCTGGGCTGCAGACACAGGCCCAGTCTCGGTACTCGGCGTCGGATTCAGCGGCTGAGCGACCGACTCAGCCACCGGAACCTGAGGCGGAGCGGCATGTCCTGCAGGTTCCGCAATCACAACCTCCTCGACCACAGCAGGGCGATCTTCGGCAACAACCGGAGGGGCCGACATTTTGGTCTCAGGGGGCTGTGATTCGATCACCTCAGCGGCGGGGTGATGAACCTCACTGACGGGCGCCACAGAAAACTCTTCCTTCGGCGCCTTGAACGATTCGACGGGCGCAGGGGCAGGCGACGGCGCGGGCGTTGCCGCCTTCGCAACGGTTGCCGGAACGCTCGGAACCACCTGAGCCACCGGCTCGAGGGCGGGTTCCGGCTCGGCGGGCGGAGGAGGTGGCGGCGGCGCGTGGATGATGGTCACCGGGGTGACCTCCACCGGCTTGGATGGCTCGAAGGGCTTGGCCAAAGGGGCCAACTGTTCCTCCAGAAACTCGGCGGTGATCTTGTCGAGGGTGCTCGACGGGACCTTGGCTGCGGCAATGCCCAGTTCCTTCGCCTTGTTGAGCACAAACTTGCTCTCAAGGTTCAGCTTCTTGGCGATCTCGTAAATGCGAACGGGCATACTGCTTTTTATTTCACCACCGACGTTCCCCGAACCGCGCCGTGCGCGACCATCTGGACCATCGGTGATCCAGACATTGAAACCAAACCTAGGACGGGATCAGTGGGCTTCGGGGCCAGCACCACCGGCAGCGCGTCGGGTCAGTTCACCCCGAATCGCTTCCAGAATTGACTCAGCATCTGAGCCAATCCCTTCCATCCCCTGCAAATCTTCGATACCGATCTGTTGGATCACATCCTCCAGACTGTGGAATCCGGTGGTCACCAGAATCCGCGCCTGCGCTTCAGTGATGCCCGGAACGGATGCAAAATCCCTCACGGCATCGGCCACCTTCTGATCGAAGCCCGGCAAGACGGAGGCTTCAGCCTCAATATCGATGCTCCAACCGGTGAGCCGGGAGGTCAGCCGAGCATTCTGCCCGCGCTTTCCGATGGCCAACGACAACTGATCAGCAGTCGTGTGCACCAGCACACGCTTGCGGTTTTCATCCACCTCGAAGGACTTGAGCTTGGCAGGTGCCAGCGCATTCTCGACATATTTTTTGATGTCGGGAGACCAAGGGATGATATCCACCTTTTCATTGTTCAACTCGCGAACAATGTTCTTCACCCGCTGGCCCCTCAGACCCACGCAGGCTCCCACGGGATCGACCTTCGGATCGCGAGAAAACACCGCCAACTTGGTCCGGAAGCCCGGTTCACGGGCAATTCCCTTGATCTCAATGGTGCCATCCCCGATCTCGGAGACTTCCACCTTGAAAAGCTTGATGACGAAATTGGGATCGGCTCGGGACAGAACGATCTCAGGCCCCCTCGGAGTTTGCTCGACGGCCCTGACGTAACAACGGATGCGTTCGCCAATCTGGTATTCTTCGGTCGGAACACGCTCCCGATTGGGCATGATGGCCTCGAACTTGCCCAGGTCCAGGACAACATCCGAGCGCTCGAAGCGTCGGACAGTGCCATTGACCAATTCACCCACCCGGTCCTTGAACTCGTCGTAGACCATCGCCTTCTCCGCACGACGGAGTTGAGCCATCATGGCCTGCTTGGCAAACTGGGCGGCGATACGACCAAAACCAGCCGGGGTGACCTCGACTTCGATTTCTTCACCCACCTTCGCCTCCGGATGACCGGCACGACGGGCGTCAAACACGGTGATCTGGTCGTGTTTGGACAAAACCTTTTCGGCAACCACCAATTTAGCCCAGGCTTTGATGTCACCCGAGCGCCCATCGATGGAAACACGCAGTTCACGGGCGGGCCCCACCGCCTTCTTGGCGGCCTGCATCAGGGATTCCTGAATGGCACCGAGCAGGACATCCTTGGGGATGCCCTTCTCTTTTTCCCAGAACTCAACAACCGCCAAAATCTCCGCGTTCATAGTCGTCAGCCAATCCCGGAAACCGGGGTAACAAAAAAGCCGGTTGTTCACCGACTCAAGCATGTCGGCACAAACGCCGACGGAAAGTTCCTTACGGTCGGTAACCCTAAAGAACTGCACCTCTGCCCGTCAAGGTCGGATTCAGGAACACCCGCACTCAGACCCCGGGAATCCAGCGGGGGCTGCGACCAAGTAACCTGGCCGTCGGGAAAACAAGACGTTGCGACTCTGGGATTGACGGCGACAGCCCGGACCTGACTGTGGAGCCCGTGGATCAAGACTTGGCTCGGGAACAGCTCGGAACCATCCGAACCCTCATGGAACGGGCTGCGATCTACCGGCGCGCACTGGCTCCGGTGATGATCTCCGTCGGTCTGATCGGAACCGCGGCCGGCTTGGCGGCACCGCTGCTCATCCGGGACAATGCCCGCTCCTTTGCTTTTTACTGGCTGGCCGTGGGATTGGCAGGCGCCTCGACCGCTTTCCTGCTCATGCGGCGTCAAGCGTTCGCCGCCGGCGAACCCTTTTGGACCCCGCCCGCCCGCCGTGTGGCTTCGGCCCTCATGCCAGCTCTTTTCGCTGGGACTGCGGTGGTGGGCCCCCTGGTGAACATCCACCAAGAAGGAGCCATGATCGCTGTGGCTCTACCTCCGCTGTGGCTGGTGCTCTACGGCTGCTCGGTGCATTCAGCCGGTTTCTTCATGCCGCGGGGCATGCGACTTTTTGGATGGGGATTCGTGATCGCCGGACTGCTCAGCGCTTTGGCTGCCGCCAATCCGCACCAAATCGAACCGTCCATCCGCATGGCCCATTCGGTGATGACGGCCACCTTCGGCGGAGGTCATCTGGCTTACGGGCTTTACCTGCGTTGGACGGAAAAAAACTCTGCGACGTGAATCCAGAACCGGTACTCCAACTGGATCGAGTCATTCACGAAAAGGCCCGACTGGCGATTGTCTCCGCCCTGTCTGCGGCCCCGTCCCTGAGCTACACCGACCTCCGGAACTTGCTCGGCATGACCGACGGCAACCTGACCTCACACCTGCGGATCCTTCAGGAAGCCGGTCTGGTCTCTCTTTCGAAGTCCACGGGCGAGGCTCGCCCTCAAACCCAGTGTGTCCTCTCTGATGCAGGTCGCTCGGCCTTCACCGAGTACCTTGGGCAATTGGAACAAATCGTCTCGCGGTTCAGAAAAAACCCTCCATCCCCTTGATTTTGATCGAACAAACACCAAGGTCTGTACTCAGACGCTTTGTAACACAAAGTAACCAATGAAAATCCTAAAAGCAGAAGCGATGGGGATGTGTTTTGGGGTTCGGGATGCCATCGAGTTGGCTCAAGAGCGAGCGGCGGCGGGCCCCGTGACGGTCCTCGGAGATCTGGTCCACAACGAGACCGTCTTGTCCGATCTTCGGTCGAGAGGGGTTCTCATCCGTCAGGACGCGGCCGACATCCCCACGCGGGAGGTCCTCATCACGGCCCATGGTGCCTCAGATCGTCGCATGGAGAGTCTTCGCCAAATGGGTTTGACGGTCACCGAAGCCACCTGCCCCTTGGTCCACCGCGCCCACCAGGCTTTGAAAAAACTCGTGGTGGCCGGATTTCATCCGTTGGTGATCGGTCAGGCGGGGCATGTCGAGGTCCGTGGACTGACCGAAGACCACCCCGGGTGCGACGTCGTGCTCAGCGAATCCGAGATCGATGCACTCACTGAGCGCCCCCGCTATGGCATCGTCTCGCAAACCACTCAACCTGTGACCCGCGTTCGGGAGTTGGTTACCTATGTCACCCAGCGTTTTCCCCAATCAGAAGTGCGATGGGTTGACACCGTTTGCCAACCCACCAAAGACCGTCAAACCGCCGCTGAAGACCTCGCTGGGCGCTGCGATGTGGTGCTGGTCGTTGGCGGCATCCACAGCAACAACACCCGACGTCTGGTGGACACCTGCCGAGCCCGCTGCTCCCGGGTCCATTGGCTGCAAAGCGCAAGCGACCTCGACCCGTCTTGGATCCAGGCTTCCGACACCGTCGGTATCACCGCAGGCACCTCCACCCCGGACAGCGTGATTGATGCCATCGAAGCAGCCCTCCACGAATGGGCTCACCAGAAAACCTGCACCCAGACCGAAGCCGCCTGACGACTCCCGAAACCTCCCCTTCCATCAGCGGGCCAAACCACGCGGACTGGCGCGAATGAAGGCAATCAGCTCCTTCAATTCCGGCGTGGACGGCAAGTCCGATTCCAACCGAGCCAGGGCGTTGTCCAAGGTGAGACCGGAGCGGAAAACGGTTTTGTAGGCCTTGATCAAGTTGGCGATGGTCTCCGCTTCAAAACCCGCGCGCTCCAACCCCACTTTGTTGACGAAGCGCGTCTCGGCCGGATTCCCATCGGCCATCATGAACGGTGCGACGTCTTGGACCAGCTTGGAACATCCGCCCACCATGGCATACCGCCCGATGCGGCAGAATTGGTGAACCGCAGCCAAGCCGGCGATGATGGCGTGGTCTTCCACGATCACATGACCGGCGAGGGTGGCCAAGTTGGACATGATGACCCGACTGCCCACCTGCACGTCGTGAGCTAAATGCGTGTTGGCCAAGAAGTGATTGTCCGAACCCACGCGCGTGGCGCCACCGTCGGAAGTCGCGCTGTGAACACTCACGTACTCCCGGAACACATTGCGGTCCCCGATCTCGACACGCGTCACTCCGCCCTTCCACTTCAGGTCCTGGGTCTTCATTCCCAGCGAGGCAAAGGGATAAACTTCGTTGTCGCTGCCCAAGGTCGTATGACCCTCAAGAACCACATGACTGTGGAGGCGACAACGGTCCCCCAGAACCACGTGCTCACCGATCACACAGTAGGGGCCAATGTGGCAGTCGGCCCCAAGGCGGGCATTGGTGTGAACGATGGCGGTCGAATGGATCATGGGTGCTGAGGATTGTCCGGCGATCAGAGAGGAGTTCAGCGGTCCATCAACATGAAGGTGACATCGGCTTCACTGACCACCTCGCCATCCACTGTGCACTTGCCCTTGGCCTTGCCGATCTTGCCCCGAGACTTGGTCATCTCCACCTCGATCATCAAAATGTCGCCTGGGCGCACTGGCTTGCGCCACTTCACATCTTCCGCCGACATGAAGTAAGCCAGTTTCCCAGCATTCTCGGCTTGCCGCATCATCAGGATACCCGCCACCTGGGCCATCGCCTCGAGCTGAAGGACACCCGGCATGATGGGGTGCCCCGGAAAATGCCCCTCGAAAAACGGTTCGCCCATGGTGACGTTTTTCTGCGCCACGATCCGAGGCCCATCGATCTTGGTCACCTTGTCCACCATCAGGAAGGGTGGCCGGTGTGGCAGGATTTGCATCACCTGCATGATGTCCAGGGTCGCACCATCGCGGACCAACGTTTCGGTGGAGGTCGGAGAATTCACGGTAGCGGTGGTGGTGGCAGCAGCGGCAGCAGACTTGGTTGGTTTGACGTGAGCAGCCTTGGCCTCGGGGGCCGGGGCGGGTGGCGGGGCAAACGTTTGCGCCGCCTCCAAGGGACGTCGCATTTGAGCCTGAATCGCCTTGGCCAACTCCGTGTTGGCATGATGGCTGGGACGGGTGGCGATCACGTGCCCTTGGATAGGCCGTCCGATCAGCGCCAAGTCACCGATGATATCGAGCATCTTGTGACGCACAAACTCCTCGGGATAGCGGAGCGGCTCGGTGGTGAGCACCGCATCATCACGGATGACGATGGCGTTCTCCAAACTCCCGCCTTTGATGAGTCCGTTTTTGATGAGGAATTCGATTTCCTCGTAAAAACAAAAGGTCCGGGCATGGCTCAACTCCTTCTCCCAACTGGCCGGTGTAACCTCGAGGGTGAAGAACTGGGTGAAACGCCCCCCCTTGTCCGAACTGGTGCAAGTGATCTTGAAACCCGTATGCGGAAACACCGCCATCTGGGATTCGCCGACATTCAGTTCAATCGGCGCAGTGATCCGATACGGCTCTGCGGGATCGGCCTGGGCCACCCGTCCCGCCTCTTTGACCATGCGCACAAACTCCCGGGAACTGCCGTCGGCGATGGGGGGCTCGCTGGCGTCCAGCTCGATGATCGCATTGTCGATACCGGCGCCGGCCAATGCCGCCAGCACATGCTCGACGGTATGCACCTTGACCCCGCCCTTGCCGAGAGTCGTGGAGCGCTGGGTATCGACAACGTTTTCGGCGCGCGCCTCGATCTCCGGAGCGCCATCGAGATCGATACGCCGGAACCGCAGACCGGTGTTGGGCAAGGCCGGCAGGAGGTTCATCGAAACTCGGTTTCCGCCGTGGAGACCGATTCCGGCAAAGGAGACCGACTGCTTGAGGGTGTGCTGGGACGACACGGCCGGTTGTTCTAGCCAAGGGAAAAGCGCCAGCGCAATGACCCTTTGCAGGGGATTGTCGCGAAGCCCCCCGTCTCCAAGGAGATTGAGCCCGCACGGCAACGGGCTTTAGCCTCCTTCGCGTGACCTCACTCGCCCCCTCCAAGCACCTGCGATTGGCCGAAGCAGGCCTGTTCGTGGTGGTCCTCGTCTTGGGTGCGCTCCTGACCCTCTTCGGCGGATCGGTCGAGCGTCCTCGTTTCGAAACCGGCCCCGACGGCGAGCGCCGCAGGGTCTTCACCGAAGATGCCGATGGAAACCGCACCGCCGCCAAGGAACGGGTGAACAAATTCCTCAATGCCGAGAACCTCACCCAACTGGCCAAGGACACGAGTTTCTTCGCCATCATGGCCGTGGGCATGACCTTCGTCATCATCGCCGGACAAATCGACCTGAGTGTAGGAGCCATTTACGCGCTGTCGGGAGTCCTCGCCGCTCAAGTATTCCACACCTTCGGCCCCGAAGGACCCTCCGCCCATTCCGGGACCACCGGGGCGTTGCTGGGGTGCGGGGTCTGCCTCGGCGTGGGCCTGCTTTGTGGGTTGATCAACGGCGGCATGAGCGTCGCCCTGCGGGTCCACCCGTTCATCATCACCCTGGGCACCATGGCGATTTATCGAGGTGTAGCCTTCGTGTTGACCCATGGACTGAGCATTGGCGGATTCCCAGAAGGTTTCCGGGCCTGGGTCAAGTGGACCACTCCGGGCGGACTCACGCTGGTGCCTCTGGGGGCCATGATTCTGGTCGCCGCAGCCGGTGGCGTGTGGCTACAGCGGACCGTTCCCGGACGTCGCATCTATGCGGTGGGCGGCAATGAAACAGCCAGTCGGTTCAGCGGCATTCGCACAGGGCGCGTGAAACTCGGGGTGTTTGCGGTGTCCGGATTGGCCGCCGGCATCGCTGCCTTGCTGTCGCTGGGCTACTACGGGTCGGCCACCTCGGCTGATGGCAACGGCTACGAGTTGAACGTGATCGCCGCGGCCGTGGTCGGCGGAGCCAGCCTCAATGGCGGACGGGGCTCAGCCCTCGGAGCCCTTTTGGGCGCCCTCATCATCCAGCTCATTTCCAGCGGCATCGTCATCCTGGGCATCGACCAGAACTACTCCCAGATCATCATCGGAGCCGTGGTTATCGTGGCGGTGCTGCTCGATCAGGCCAACCGATGGTTCGCCTCCCGCCGGCGCTAGAATGGATTCGAGCGGGCCTCTTCAGCCGGGATTGACGGTCGTCGCCGTCTCGTAGCGGTCTTGATCGACTTGCAACCGCATCCGCAAAGCGCTCAGGAACTTCCGTCCCTCGAAAGCGGTTTGGAAACGCTGATCGACCCAACGCCCATCCGGCAAACGGATCCGCTCGATGAGCAGCGTCATCTTCTGAATGGAGGCCACCACTCCGGCCAGCACGTCAAAACTCTTGCCGAGTCGGGCTTCCACCCGAACCAACTCATGCTCCTCGGCATCGATCCACAGCCGCCCCTGCAGTTGCGACATGAGCCGGTCGGCGAAGGCATTGGCAGAACTTTTGCCGGATTCGGATGGTCGGGCGACAAACTCGAGCACGTGATTGGTCCGACCCGCGATAACCTCGAAACCCACCCACTCATAGCTGAAGCGTCGGATGAGAGATTCGTCGATCACCTCCATGCCTCGCCGTTTCTTGACCGCACTGGGCTTGGTATAACGCTCGCGCGCCTCACGATCACGGCGTTCCTCGCTGCGCAAGTCCGACACCGGAGGCTCATGGTCATCGATGCGCACCAATCGCACGGTCTCGACGCCATTGGTGACCGCCACCTGGTACTCCTTGGCCTTGCGCTCGGAAACCGAACCATCGGCCTCCAGCGTCTCGAAGACGGTCAGTCTGCGGCAAACATGGGCTCGCCCCAGTTGTATCTCAGGCATGCTTTTAAGCCGCTCCACCATGCCCCGCACGACCTCATCGGCCGAAGGGCTCACCTGAGCGATGATCGACACACACGTCGTCATCCAGAGGACGAAGGCGATTCTCCAGAAGCGCACGGACATTGGATGATGATTGACCCAAATCGGTGCTTTCGCAATCGACAGAACTCCGATGCCACTGGACGCGACTGCCGCCCGGCACCACCGTCGGCCCGATGCAACCGGCCGACATCACCGCCTTCGCCCAGGAACTGGCCATCCGCTGGGAGGATGGTCGGGAAGATTTCATCCCACTCGAGAGTTTGCGCCGTTTCTGCCCGTGTGCCGCCTGCATGGGGGAAACCGATATCTTCGGGACCACCTACCGACCTCCTCAACGCCCCTACGCCGCGGAGTCCTTCCAACTGCGCAAGCTGCCCTGGGTGGGCAACTACGCCGTGCAACCTCTCTGGGGAGACGGCCACGCCACCGGGCTCTACACTTGGGAGTGGCTCCGTCGCATTGCCGACGCGGTCAACTCTCCGGAAACCGAATCCGAGTGAACCCCTCTCTGCAGGTTCCTGAAGCCAAACCGAGCGGCCGCAAGCCATGACGAGCCCCGCGGAACGGGCACGGATCACCTTCCGGATGGAGCGCTGGCGCTCGATCTTCGGCGGCATCATTGAGACGGCTGGCAACACCTTCCTGCTGCTCATCGCTACCCGAGTCTTCGATTTGGGACCTTGGGCCAAGGCACTGATCGCCGCCGGCACCTCGGTGGGGCTTCTCCTTTCGCCCGTGGTCGTCAATGCGGCCCGCAGCCTCGGCATGCAACCTTCCCGAGCCGTCTCAGGATTGTTGGCTCTCGGAGGACTGAGCTGCTTGGTGATCACACTCCTGCCGCACCCATGGGTGTACACAACCGGGTGCGTGCTGGCCTTGCTCGCCTCCACCTGCGCCATCCCGTTGATGACGCAAATCTACCATGACAATTACCCGGCGGATCAGCGGGGCAAACTCTACTCCAGCGCCTTCATGGTCCGCATCGCATCGGCCATGGTCTTCGCTTGGATCGGCGGACAAATCCTCAACGGCAACCCAATCCCGGGCATGGCGACGCAGAACTCGACCTCCATCGCCCCGGAACGTTGGCGTTGGATGACCGCCCTCTTCGCCGTGTCTTACATGGCCGCGGCCGCCGCGGTGCGGCGCATCCCCACCCGCCCTCTCGATGCCAGTGCGGCACTGCACCCACTGCAAGGACTGCGCTTCGTTCGGGAAGATCCGGTATTCCGGAATGCCTTGATGGCCTGGATGCTGATGGGGTTCGCCAATCTCGCCATGCTGCCCATCCGTGTCGAATACCTGGGCAATCCCCGCTTTGGTCTGGGCCTGAGCGCTGCCGAAATCGCCTGGCTCACACTGGTCATTCCCAACGGAGCCCGCTGGATCATGAGTCCCATCTGGGGGCGACTCTTCGATCGGATGAACTTCTTCCGACTCCGTATCACCCTGAACGCCGGTTTTGCCGTGGGTATCGCCACTTTCTTCATGAGCGAAACCCCGATGGGCCTCATTATCGGCGCCATTTTCTATGGCATTTCAACGGCGGGCGGCGATGTCGCCTGGGGACTGTGGGTCACCAAGGTCGCACCTCCGGCCCATGTCACCGACTACATGGCTGTGCACACGTTCTCCACCGGAATCCGAGGCGTGTTGGCCCCGGTCTGTGCCTTTCAAGCGGTGCAAACCTGGTCGCCCGCGACGATGGGATGGATCGCCGCGGGCATGATCGTGGCCGCCTGTGGGTTGCTGATTCCGGAAATCCGCGGCGGCGATTCACGCCGCTGATGCGTCAGCGCTTCTTGGGCTGAGCAGCCTCCCAAGTGGCACGGTCGACCTTGCGGGCCGCATGGGTGAAGACGAACACCCCCTTCTTGTTGCCCACCAAAATGTCCGCCAGACCATCGCGGTTGTAATCCACGACCTTCAACTCAGTGCCCACGCCAGAAGCGTCGTCGATGAGGTGCGGCACGAAATCCACGAAGTCTGGGCCACGGCGCAACTGGAACCAATAAACCACCGGAGCGGCACCGGATTCGGCATCACCGCTCGGGCCATGGGCCCAGAAGCGCTTGCCGGTCACGATGTCCTTCAGGCCATCTCCGTCGATGTCCACCAAATCGATCGCATGGAGCTGGCTGAATTTCACGCCATAGGCGTTCTCGGAGACCTCCTTGTTCATGATGATGTGCTCCTTGAATTGAATCTCGGAACCCACCTTCGACTGCTCATACCAGGCCAAACCGTAGCCATGGGCCGCGAGACTGGTGATCACGTCGTTGAGACCATCACCATTGATGTCGTAGGCGTACATTTGCGCGCCCCCGAGGCCGAAGGCGACCGGATGGTGCTGCCAGACCGGGTCGCCCGACAACGAGGCCGGCTGCTCCCACCAACCGTCCTTCTCGAGCAAGTCCAAGCGGCCGTCCCCATTCACGTCACCCACACCGAGACCATGGGTGAACCGGTGGTACTTCTTGTCCGGCGATAACGCATGCCAGGTGAACGGAGCCGTGGGGTTCTTCGGGTCCGGAGAGGCGTAGCCATAGCGACCCTTGCTGGAACACACGATCTCGGGCCGACCATCACCGGTGATGTCCACCCAACGTGGAGACTCGTTGTCGGTGACATCCAGGGCGACATGGCGTTTCCAGTGGGCTGTGACGCCCTTGCCGGGGTTCTCAAACCACCAGGAATTCTCGCCGGGGAATCCCAAGATCAGGATGTCGGCCCAGCCGTCGCCGTTAAAATCACCAGAATGCGCGAAGAAGTTGGCACTGTATTCATTCTCGTTGCCCAGTCCGCCCTTGTAGCCACGGAAGGTCACATCCACCCCGTTGCGCTTGCTCTTGGAAACCTTGTCCGCCGGTGCGTACTCGTGACGCACCTTGAAGGTCGGGCCCTCATACCAGAAAGGACCCGAGACCACGTCGGTCACACCATCCCGGTTGATGTCCGCAAAACAGGCACCCTCGGCCCAGAACTCATTGCTCAATTCCTGTTTGTTGAACGAATGAAGCCGAGGAGTGGAAGTCCCTGGGAAAAAGTTGGCGCACCCAGTCGCCAGCAAACCAGCAGCAGCGGCGGCCATGAGGAGATGAACAGGGGTGGGGGAAAATCGGCGGTGCATGGAGTCCTTGTCGCGGCCGGCCAGCCGGAGGTCAAGGCATGAATCCCCTGCCCTGAAACCCGGGGGCCTTCCGAGACAAAAAGGGTTCCCGCAACCACCCTCCGGCCGATACGCTGTCTCCCATGGCCGAGCCAACAGCCCATTTGGGATCACGCACCTACCGCGGTATCGCGGTTTCGGATGGCGTGGCCCATGCCCGCATCCTGCGGGTGGGGCAGGCACGTCGGCAGATCTCGCGGGAGAAAATCGCGCCCGAGGCCATCGACCCAGAGATCGAGCGGCTCAACGTCGCCCTGCTGGGCACCCGACAAGACATCCAAAAAATCCGGGATCAGGTGTCCGCGGCCATGGGTGCCGCCGAAGCGGGACTCTTCGAGGCGCACCTTCTGGTGCTGGAAGATTCCACACTGCTCAACGAAGTGCTGCGCAAGATCCGCACCGAGCACTCCTGTGCCGAAGCGGCCTTCAATGACGTGTTCGAGAAATACGTCTCGGTGCTGGGGGCCGTGGACGACGCCTACTTGCGCGAGCGGGCGGCGGATTTGCGGGATGTGGCCGGAAGGGTTTTGGACCACCTCTCCGGAGCGGTCCATGAGCACCAACTGCAGCGCCTTTCGGAGCCCTGCATCCTGGTGGCCCACGATCTTGCACCCAGCGTCACGGCCGTGCTGGATCGAAAGCATGTCCTGGGCTTCGCGACCGAGGTCGGCGGTAAGACCAGTCACACGGCGATCATGGCCCGGAAGATGGGAATCCCGGCGGTGGTGGGTTTGGGGCCGCTGCTCGATTCGCTTCAGGACGGCGAGTACGCCTTGCTCGATGGCCACGGTGGGGTTCTTACCCTCAACCCCACCGACCAGACCCTCTTCGAGTACGGACAGCTCAAGCAGCGCCGCGCCCAGTTCGAGGAGAAGCTCGCCCTGCTCCGCGAACAACCGGCGGTGACCCTCGACGGACACCCCATCATCCTCGCTGCCAACATCGAAGGCCCGGAAGACATGGCCTCGGTTCAGGCCAGTGGAGCCAATGGCATCGGCCTGTTCCGTACGGAGTTCCTCTTCCTGAATCGCTCCAGTCCTCCCACTGAAGAGGAGCAATTCGAAGCGTACCGAGCGGTCGCCTCCCAAACGCGCCCAGGCCAGGAAGCCATCATCCGGACCCTAGACCTCGGCGGCGATAAAATGCCCGGAGACCTTCACCGCGACGGTGAACCCAACCCCTTCCTGGGCTGGCGAGCCATCCGCATCAGCCTGGACTGCCCGGAACTCTTCCGAGGCCAACTCCGGGCGATTTTGCGAGCCGGATGCCACGGCAAGGTGCGCATCCTCTTTCCAATGGTGTCCTCTATCGAGGAACTGCGCGCAGCCAAAGCCATCTTGGCGTCCTGCAAAGAAGAACTGCGCGCGGAGGGCATCCCGTTCTGCGACACCGTCCCTGTGGGGGTGATGATCGAAATCCCCTCGGCGGCCCTGATTGCCGAAGATCTGGCCCGGGAATCCGAATTCCTCAGCATCGGCACCAATGACCTGACCGGTTACACGCTTGCGGTGGACCGACTCAACGAACGGGTCGCCCGGCTGTACCAACCCACCCACCCGGCTGTGGTCCGTCTCATCCACATGACGGTGCAGGCGGCCAACCGGCACGGACGCCCGGTCGGGGTGTGCGGCGAAATGGCCGGAGAACCGGCCCTGGTCCCGTTGTTGGTCGGCCTGGGAGTCCACGAATTGAGCGTCACGCCCGCGCTCATTCCGGCCGTGAAATTCCTCCTGCGACGGCTACGCATTTCCGAAACCCGGGAGATCGCTGAGTTCGCATTGACCTGCAATACAGGCATCGAAATCCACCAGCGCAGCCGCGAAATCGCCCGAACGGCCGCACCCAACCTCTTCGGCGGTCAATGACAGCCTGTCTGAAACAAATTCGATGGGGAGCGACGGCCCGTCGGCGAACCTCCTCGATTCAAATCGATCCGAAAGCATCCAAGTTGGTGCCCGGAAATCAGGAACCCGTGTTCGAGTGCAATGCGCAGCGCAGTGCCGGCCGGGCAATGAGCACCCACTGCCACAAGGGCACCATCAGGAACCATTTCCGGGCATCGTGGAAACCTGGAAGGAACAAGAAGGCATAGCCGTGGGCCAACAAACCCACCAACGAGGCCGCTGAGGTGAACCAGGCCAACCGCCTCAATCCGGGCGAGTGGCGTCCCCGCCATCCCGCCACCAGCACCAGAAAAAAGGGCAGGATGCCCCAGGGCAGCAGGAGGCCGTAAATCGGTGAACCCGCCCGTCCTGGCTCGGAGATGAGCGTCGTGAAGATCCCGGCCGGCAGACCTCCGGCAAGCGCGGCGCACAGAACAAAGATGAAGTCCGGGGGCAACTGGTGTTCTTCAGCCCGAACCGTTTCCGGATTTATTCGCGCAGCTGAATCCGTATCCGGTTCACTCATGGCTCAGGTTCGTCCTCAAAGCTATCGGCAGCAACTCGGGCCTTAAACTCCACCCAAAGCCTTCACCGTCGCCTCAAGACTCGGAACGTCGCAGACATTCAAGGCGAGGGCCGACTTGTCGATGCGCCGGAGAAAACCGCTGAGCGCCGAACCCGGTCCCAGCTCGATGAATCGAGTGAAGCCCTGAGCCAACAAATACCGCATGCTAGCTTCCCACCGCACCGAGGAGGTCACCTGATCCACGAGAACCGGGGAAATCGCCTCGGCCGATCCATGAGGCAACGCAGTGACATTGGAAACCACCGGAACCTGTGGGTTGCGGAGTTGGATGCGAGCCAAAGCCTCCGCCAAACGGGGTTGGGCCGAGGCCATCAACGGAGAGTGATAGGCACCGGCTACGGTCAGCGGAATCGCCTTCTTGGCCCCCTTGGCCTTCGCTGCCTCCACCGCGGCCGGAATCCGGTCCAGATCGCCGGAGATCACGATCTGCCCGGGGCAATTGAGATTGGCCAACGTCACACCGGCCGCCTCGCACACCTCCCGGCAAGGGGCTTCATCGAGCCCAATCACCGCGGCCATTCCGCCCCGGGTGGCATCGCAGGCTTCCTGCATGAACCGCCCGCGCAGCCGCGTGATGTTCAACCCATCCTCGAACGACATGGCACCGGCCGCTGCCAGTGCGGTGAATTCGCCCAACGACAATCCGGCGGTCGCATCGGCCTGCAGAGAGGGCACCCGTTCCTGCAAGAGTCGAAGCGCCACCCAGCTCACCAGATAAATCCCCGGTTGAGCATTCTCGGTTTGGGTCAGCGCCGATTCTGGACCCTCGAAGCAAATCGAGGCCAAATCATAGCCCAGAACCCCATTGGCCTGATCAAACAGCGCGCGGGCGGTTGGAAACGCCGCGGCCAAATCCTTGCCCATTCCCACGGATTGAGCCCCCTGGCCCGCGAACACAAACGCAGTCTTCGACATCGCGCCAATGCAACCAGCCTCAAAAACCTCAGGAAAGCCCCAATTTCCATTCGCCGCCGCCGGCAAACCAGCCCGCACAAACCTGTCCGGCCAGAACCTCGTGCTCAAAGTCCACCGAGCCTGAACCACCCAGCCGTCCGGCGCTGGGGAATCGGTCTATGCTGCAGCCACGGACAAGGGCTTCCCATCTAGGCTGAAAGGGCCTACACCGGGTGTTTCCGATGTCACATCACGGACGCATCATTCCACCAGGGGCCACTCTCGGCGTGTTGGGCGGTGGGCAATTGGGCCGCATGTTCGCCATTGCCGCACGCCGACTGGGTTACCGAATCCACATCTTCTGCCCGGAAGCAGATTCTCCTGCGACGCCGGTCGCCGATCGCACCTTTGTCGCACCTTACGAAGACCTGGACCCAGTGCGGGCCTTTGCCCGGACCGTGGATGTGGTGACGTTCGAATTCGAAAACGTCCCCAGCGCCACCAGCGACGCCTGTTCGGAAGTGGTGCCGGTACGGCCTGCGGGTCGGGTGCTGCACATCACGCAACAGCGGTTGCGGGAAAAAGGGTTTCTCCGCGACCACGGATTCCCGGTAACCCCGTTCCGCGCCATCCATTCCCTGGAAGATCTCGTATCCGCAACCCGCGAACTCGGTCTGCCTGGCGTCCTCAAAACCGCCAGCTTTGGCTACGATGGCAAAGGACAGCGCACCCTTCGCTCCGCCACGGAACTTCCGGAGGCCTTCACGGGTCTGGGCGGCACCGAGGGCATTTACGAGGCTTTTGTCGACTTCGCCCAAGAGGTCAGCGTCGTTGGAGCCCGGACCGTGGAGGGCCAATTCGCAGCGTTCCCGGTGTTCGAGAACGTCCACGCACACCACATTCTGGATGTCACGGTGTCTCCCGCCCGAATCACCCCGGAGCTCGAGGCCGCAGCCCGTGAATTGAGCCGGGGCATTCTCGAGGCACTCGATGTGGTCGGATTGCTCACCGTCGAACTGTTCGTCACCCGCGACGGGCGATTGATCGTGAATGAACTGGCGCCCCGGACCCACAACTCGGGCCACTTGACCTTGGATGCCTGCGTCACCTGCCAGTTCGAGCAACAAGTCCGAGCCGTTTGCGGCCTACCCCTCGGTTCGACTGAATTGAAGCAACCCGCCGCCATGGCCAATTTGTTAGGTGACGTTTGGAACGGTGGCCCGCCGCGCTGGGATCAGGCCCTTTCCAACCCACGCCTGAAGTTGCACCTCTACGGCAAGGCGTCGCCCCGTCCGGGTCGGAAAATGGGTCACATCACCGCCACGGCCAACTCTGCGGAGGCGGCCATTGAGGCGGTCCGTCAGGCCCGGTCGAGCTTGCAAGCGTAGGCCTCTCCCAGCGCGACCGATCCTACTGAACCGTTCCGCTGAGACACGTCACCCGGTCTTGAAACTGGATCTGGCGGAATCCGTCAGATCCCGACGCGTTCATCGGCGCGCCCC
>CAMATE010000041.1 GCA_945861075.1 Akkermansia muciniphila | reverse complement strand
GCCGCATCGTCGAACGCGGCACCCACGACAGCCTCCTTGCCCAAAACGGCATCTACGCCCGCATGCACGCCGAATTCGTCCGCGGCTAATCCCATTCGCCCCCAACCGCCACACCCAGCAGGCACACAGCGGCAGCGGGACCGGGCCGGAGCAAGCACTGGAAGCGATCAAACCCTCCCCTCGCGCACAGCGCGAAAGCCCATCCTCCCCCAAGCTTCCCTGCGCGCGCAGGACCGGTCCCGCGGAGCACGACCCAACAACGCACCGAAAAACCGCCCCATTCTGGAGCCTGTCCCTTATTCACCCATTTTGAACCTGTCACTCTATTGACCCACCTCGCACCGGCGGCAGCGGGACCGGGCCAGAGCAAGCACTGGAAGCGATCCACCCCTCCCCTCGCGCACAGCGCGAAAACCCACCCTCCCCCGAGCTTCCCTGCGCGCGCAGGACCGATCCCGCGGAGCACGACCCAACAACGCATCGAAAAACCGCCCCCTTTGTGGAGCCTGTCCCCAATGAGAATGAGTGAAAGAGTGACCCCTTTTGTGTAAATGTGTGGGACCGACCCCGCGGGGGTTTGGGCCTGTCTACGGGGTGCTGACAACTGCGCCCTTGAATCCTCGGGTTTTGAGCCGAAGCTCTGTTCCTCTTACTTATGGCACACGTGAAGTTGCACATTCCTGGACCCGTTGAGGTGAGCGCCAAGACCTTTCAAGCCATGACCCAGCCCATGATCGGGCACCGCGGTCAGGGCTTCAAAGACCTCTACGGCCGCATCCAGCCGCAGCTTCAAACGCTGCTGTCCACTCAACAGCGCGTCTACCTCTCGACCTCCAGCGCCTGGGGCGTCATGGAGGGAGCACTGACCAACCTCTGCACCAAAAAGGTCCTCAACTGCATGTGCGGAGCCTTCTCCGACAAGTGGTTCGACGTCGCCAAGAAGCTCGGCAAAGACGCCGAGGCTCTCCAAGTCCCCTGGGGTTCCCCCATCCGCGCCGAACAAATCGACGCCCGCCTCGCCACCGGCCAATTCGACGCCCTCACCCTCATCCACAACGAAACCAGCACCGGCACCATGAGCCCGCTGGATGAGATCGCCGCCCTCAAGAAGAAGTACCCCGACGTGATGTTCATCGTCGACGCCGTCAGCTCCCTGACCGCCTTGCCCCACCGCTTCGACGACCTCGGCATCGACATCCTCCTGGCCGGCACCCAGAAAGCCTTCGCCCTGCCCCCCGGCCTCGCCGTCTTCGTCGCATCACCAGCCGCGCTCGCCAAGGCCGCCACCATCAAGACCCGTGGCTACTACTTCGACCTCCTCGAGTTCGAGAAGAACGCGCTCGAGAACATGACCCCCAGCACCCCGGCCATCTCACTCATTTACGCGCTGGAGTCCAAGCTGGGAGACTTCTTTGCCGAAGGCCTGGAAGCCCGCTACGCCCGGCACACCCAAACCAACCAAATGCTCAAGGATTGGGCCACCCGTCAGGGATTCACCCTCTTCCCGGAAGCCGGGTTCGAATCCAAGACCCTTGTTTGCGTGAACAACGGCGCCAAACCCGGCGGGCGCGTCATCGACGTGGCCACCTTCCAGAAGCGCATCAAAGACCGCGGCATCCTCATCGACGGCGGCTACGGCAAGATCAAAGGCACCACCTTCCGCATCTCCAACATGGGCGACGAGACCCCGGAGACCATCGGCGCCTTGATCGAAATCCTCGACACCGCCATCGCCGGACTTTGAGCCGCACAACGGCCCGACTGCCCCAGTGCAACCGCACGACAACCCAGGGCAAGTCTCCGACAATGCCGTTCCTTGCCGCTCCCCAGAGGGGGCGGTAGGTTCGATAGCGATGTCCGAGGCTTGTACCGTCCCCCATTGCGCTCCCGATCGCTGCGCGACTCCGGCGGTATGCCCATTAAACCGCGTGCGTGCCGGCACCACGGTGGTCGTCAAGCAACTGACCGCCTCGCCCGACATGAATCGGCGGCTGCGCGAGATGGGATTCGGCGAAGAACAACGCATCAAGGTGCTGAGTCTGGCCAACAATCTCCTCTGTCAGGTTTGCAATGCCCGACTCGGGCTGAGCGAACGCTTGGCCGAGACCATCCTGGTTCAGCCCCTCAACTATCCCCTAAGTCCGACGCCCCCTGTGCGACTGGCGGCCTGATCCCGAAATCCGCACTGGCGCACCCGGGTCCGGTTCTCACAGCCCGTCCCAGGGCTGCATCGCAGCCGCAACCCACCGACAATCGGCAACAAGTTCCCGACAACCCCCCTCCTTGCCCTCGGGGAGGTTCCATCCCTAGCCTTCCAACCACGATGCGCCCACTGTCCACAATGACTCCCGGCGAACGGGCGGTGGTCGCCCGGATCGACATCCCGCCAGAACAGCGCGGCCGCCTGATGGAGATGGGACTGCTTCCCGGCACCCCAGTGGAACTGGTGCGCTTTGCTCCGCTCGGTGATCCCGTCGAAATCAAACTGCGGAACTACCACCTCTCCCTCCGCAAATTGGAGGCCGAGAAAATCTTCGTCCGCTGAACCGATGAAGACCTTCACCGTCGTCCTTACCGGCAACCCGAACTGCGGCAAGACCACGCTGTTCAATGCCCTGACCGGCCTTCGCGCCCGCGTCGGCAACTACGCCGGGGTCACGGTGGAGCGAAAAGAAGGCGCCCTCACCGGAGCCGACGCCCTCCATCCGGTCACCATTCTGGATCTCCCGGGAACCTATTCCCTGAGTCCGCAGTCCCCCGACGAGCAAATCGCCCGCGACATCTTGTTCCAACGCGTGGCCGACGTGCCCGCGCCGGATCTGGTCGTGATCGTCGCCGATGCCTCCAACCTCCAGCGCAACCTCTACTTCGCGACCCAGGTCATCGAACTGGGACACCCGACGTTGTTGGTTCTCAACATGATCGACGTCGCCCGCGATCAAGGGCACGAGATCGACACCGAGGCCTTGTCCAAAGCGCTGGGTGTTCCGGTGATACCCATGGTAGCCAGCGAGGGCGAAGGACTGGACGTGCTCCGCCAAACCCTGCGGAGCCAGGCCAAGACGCCGGGAACCCGCCACGTCATTCCCCGAGAGTTCAACGAACTGCCCGAAGGCTTCGGTCGCGAGGCCCAGGCCATCGAGACCGCCCTCGAGGGCCACTTTCCCCATCGATCCCGTCTGGCCGCCGCCGAGGCACTGCTCCTCCTGAGCGATGAACGAGCGCTCAGCACAGAAGGAGGCACCGGCGGCCCGCGGTATCCCGAGACCCTGATTCAGCAAGTCCAATTGGCTCGCCAACGCCTCGAAGCGGCCGGTGTGGACTGGCGCAGCGCCGCCATCGAAGCCCGCTATGCGCGGCTGTTCGCCATTGAGCAGCACGTCACCCGCGAGACGGCCCCACCAGGCGAACTCCTCTCCGACCGAATCGACCGCGTCGTGACCCACCGCGTGTGGGGGTTGCTCATCTTCATGGCGGTGATGGCCTTGATGTTCCAGTCCATCTTCTGGCTGGCGAAGTACCCCATGGACGGCATTGAGGCGGCCGTGGATGCCTTGGCCCAATGGGTCGGCTCGAGCATGCCCCCGGGCGATCTCAACGACCTGATCACCCGAGGAGCCATCGCCGGGGTGGGGTCGGTGGTGATTTTCCTGCCTCAAATCTGCCTGCTCTTCCTCTTCATCGGCCTACTGGAAGACACGGGCTACATGTCCCGGGCCGCCTTCTTGATGGACCGCCTGATGAGCCGGGTTGGACTGCACGGCAAGAGCTTCATCCCCATGCTGTCGTCCTTTGCGTGTGCCATTCCGGGCATCATGGCCACCCGGACCATTGAGACCCGCCAGGACCGCTTGGCCACGATCTTGGTGGCGCCGCTGATGAGCTGCTCGGCCCGCCTTCCGGTGTACACGGTGCTCATCGCCGCCTGCATCCCGCAGCGCAACGGCTGGCCCGGACTCACCTTGCTGATGATGTACCTGCTCGGCATCGCCGGAGCGCTCGGCATGGCCTGGATCTTCAAAAAGACCCTCCTCCGCGGCGAACCGCCCATGCTCATCCTCGAGTTGCCGCCCTACAAACGCCCCATGCTCGGCGCGGTGCTGCGGCAAATGTGGGACCGCTCCAAGCTCTTCCTGCGCCGCGCTGGCACGGTGATCCTGGGGATCAATATCCTCCTGTGGTTCCTCGCCACCTACCCCCGCTCCAGCGAACTCGAAGAACAATTCAGCCAGCGCCGGGCCCAGTGGAAACAATCGGTCTCCAACCCACCCACCGCTGCGGAAACCGAAACCGGGCTGCAACTGGACCTCGAAGAAGCGGGCGAGAAACTGCGGCAATCCTTCGCCGGTCGGTTGGGCCGGGCCATCGAGCCCACCCTCAAGCCGTTGGGTTTCGATTGGAAGATCGGCATCGGCATCGTCACTTCCTTCGCTGCCCGCGAAGTCTTTGTGAGCACCTTGTCCGTGGTCTACAACGTCGGGGGTGATGGCGAGAACACAGCCAGCCTGGCCGAGGTGATGAAGTCCGAGCGCCGCTCCGATGGTCGCGCCATGTACACGCCCCTGACCGGCATCACCCTGATGGTCTTCTACGTCTTCGCCATGCAGTGCGTGAGCACCGTGGCTGTGGTGCGCCGCGAGACCAACTCCTGGAAGTGGCCGATCTTCCAAACCGTGTACATGACCTCGCTGGCCTGGATCTTGGCCTTCCTGACCTACCAGATCGGAACGCGCCTGGGATTCTGATCCCGGGATCGTTCCGGATTAGACCCACCCGGCACGCAGGGCCGCCAGGGCCCGGGCCCGATGGCTGAGTTGGTTCTTCACCTCGGCGCCCAGTTCGGCAAACGGCCGATCCCATCCCTGAGGCACAAAGAGCGGGTCGTAGCCAAAGCCTCCGGCTCCCGAGGGCTGAGCCAGCAGTCGACCTTCACACACTCCGTCGAAATCGCGGGTACCAGCCGCCATGGCCGCGGCATCCAAGCCGGCCAGCACCGGAGTGAGGGCCAAGGCGCACCGGAAGCGGGCGGTCCGGCGTTCCGGAATGATCCCGTCCATCAGTCGGAGGAGTTTGGCGTTATTCTCAGAATCCGGCGAGTTGCCGGGGCGACCTGAGTCCAGCGCCGCGAAGCGGGCGGAATGAACCCCGGGCGCTCCGTTCAAGGCATCGACTTCCAGGCCCGAATCATCCGCCAACACCCACTGCACCCCCATGTTGCAAACGTCGATCGCCAAATACGTCGCCCAAGTGAGTGCCTTGATGCGGGCATTCTCCCGGAAGGTGCTGCCATTTTCCTCAGGCTCCAACCGGACCGGGGCATCTTGCTGGCATAGGAACACCCGCCCCGGCCCACCCAACACCGCCCGAATTTCCTCCACCTTGTGGGCGTTGCCCGTCGCGATGAACACCGTCGTCATGGACCCCATTGAAGCCCGAGATGGCCCACGGGTCGCGTCCGAAACGCCGAAACCTGTTCCCTCATCCGGATCAGCGACCTTGGACCAACGCGCGACTCGAACCGCTATCTCGAAGCAACAATCCGTTGGCTTGGGCAACCCTCATGACCTCCTCCAGCGAATGATCTTGAACCAAGCCCAACATTTTCGAGAGCTGTTCATGGTCTTGCCAAGTGTCGAGGCAGAATCTCCAATCGGATTGATCGGAGGCCTGAACGACATCGATCACGCGATCGTCACCGAGATCTCCCCGACGCAAGAGGAGAGTCGGGTCGAAAACATCAGAATATTTGGACACCGCCAGATAAGCATCGAAAAGGCGCTCTACCCCAGTGATCTCCACTTCCATGCCCACCGGGTAGGTCCGCTGTCGTCGATTGCCGAAATAGTAGGTCGGGTCCCCACGCCGCAAATACTCGTTCCTCACCCGCATCAACAGCTTGGGATCGATGAGCGGACAGTCCGATCGCAGGATCATCACACTCCGGAAGCGCTGCCTCCGCGCAGCCCGCATGCAGTTGCCCAAGGCGTCATCGCAGTCCCCAACATAGACCGGCACACCTAGACCCAAACACAACGGCTCAATCAACCGGTCTTCCCACAACTCGGTGATGACCACCACACAGGTAGAGCGATCAAAGGCAACCAGCACCCGATCGAGTTGATGCTCTAGGTAACTCTTACCGCAGACTTTTTCGGCCAAAAGCCCGGGTACGGTGCCGGTAGCCATGGAAGCCTGAATGATCACTCCGACCGGCTCCAGACGTGACCGAACGACGCCGTTTCGCAACCAACTCGGTATGGCCTTTTTCGCCCATTTTCTCGCTAAGTCTGCAGGATTCAATGGGTGTCTCAGGGATGCTAATCCGACCGGAAACACGCTCCGGGAGCGTCCGAGACCGGTCCTCTAGAAACGCTCAAGCAGAACAAACCGGCAGTTTCGTTGGCGCTGCCAGATCCATCCGATTAATGGATTTCAGGCGATTCTTTTGGTCTGATACGGCGGTTTTTTGAGGTTGCAAAGTAAAAAACGACTTATGAATACATTTTTTACGAACCAATAGATCGTATTAAACGGTTCATAGGAGTTTATACACGATCTAACGAGTCGTGTTTTCATTCGAACCTGATGGCTTAGATTTCTGGGATGCTGTCGATTCTCGTTCGATTTGGAAAACGCGTGCGATCCCTGCGACGCGCCCAAAATCTAACTCAAGATCAATTGGCGCGGGCAGCAGACCTGAGTACGAGAACCATTCAAAAAATCGAAGCCGGGCAGATGAACATCTTGCTGACAACGGTGGACCGGATTCAGACGGCTCTGGGTTGCAAAGGCGGAGACCTCTTCGACGATAGCCCGATCATGGTCATGGAGGATTCACCCCACCGGCCGAAGGGAAAATAGTCGTCCCCACCCGGGGCTTCCGATCCCCGTCACCGATAGATCCGTCCGAACCCAAGACGCAAACCCGTCGACTTGGGCAGAATCCATTCGCAGTGTGGCTTGCCCATGGGCCAAGAGTTGTGCCATCCATCCTGACAATGAATTCCGGAGTGCCCGCCTTGAATGCTGCCGTGCAGGAGGCCAGTGCCTTCCTGCCGACCTTGATGACGGAGATCAACCGCTGCGTCGTCGGCCAGAAATACCTCGTTGAGCGCCTGGTGATCGGACTCTTGGCCAATGGCCATGTGCTCCTCGAAGGCGTACCCGGCTTGGCCAAAACCCTCTCGGTCAAGACGCTGGCCACGGCCATGCACGTGAAGTTTTCGCGCCTTCAGTTCACGCCCGACATGCTTCCGGCCGACGTCGTCGGTACACAAATCTACAACCCGGCCGGCGGCTTCACGACTCGCAAGGGCCCGGTCTTCGCCAACCTGGTCCTCGCCGACGAAATCAATCGCGCGCCGGCCAAGGTGCAGTCGGCTCTTTTGGAAGCCATGCAGGAGCGGCAGGTCACCATTGGTGATCAAACCTACAAGCTCCCCGACCCGTTCTTGGTGCTGGCCACCCAAAACCCCATCGAACAAGAGGGCACCTACACGCTGCCCGAAGCGCAGGTCGACCGCTTCATGCTCAAGCTGAAGGTGGGCTATCCGTCCCGCGAAGAAGAACGCCTCATCCTCGACCTCATGGCGCGCACCTCGGGACATCCGACCGTGGAACCGGTCATCCAGCCCGAGACGATCTTGAAGGCCCGGCAAGTCATCAATGAGCTCTATGTCGATGACAAGGTGAAGGACTACATCGTCGACGTGGTGTGTGCGACCCGCGATCCCGAGGCCTACAAGCTGAAGCTCAAAGACCTCATCCAAATGGGTGCGAGTCCGCGGGCCACCATTGCGCTGACCTTGGCGGCCAAAGCCCACGCCTTCATCCGCGGCCGCGGTTATGTGACGCCGCAAGATGTGAAGAGCATCGGCATGGATGTGCTGCGTCACCGCATCACCTTGACCTACGAGGCCGAAGCCGAAGAGAAGACCTCGGAAGACATCGTCCAGCGCCTGTTCGACGAATTGCCCGTTCCCTAAACGCCAACGTCTAGACCGCCCAAGTCTGGACGCCAACACTTAGACGCCAACACCCTGCCTCCAACTCCGGCACACAACCTCGGCGCATGCCCCTGCCCCTCTGCGTCGTGGACGCATTCACTCGGGAAGCCTTCCGTGGCAACCCCGCGGCCGTGTGTCTTCCAGGCCCGGACGCGACCACCGCCTGGATGCAATCGGTCGCCGCCGAACTCAACTTGTCCGAGACGGCCTTTGCGATGCCCTTGAGCGAAGGTCGTTGGCGGCTCCGCTGGTTCACGCCCAAGGCCGAAGTGGACTTGTGCGGCCACGCCACCCTCGCCACGGCGCACGCGTTGTGGGAAGCAGGAGAGGCGCCCGCCTCACAGCCTCTGTGCTTTGAAACCCGCAGCGGTCCACTCCATTGCTGCCTCGAAGACGGCCCATCCGGGAACCCGCGCATCGCCATGGATTTTCCGGCCCAGCCGGCCCAGGCAACATCCATGCCTCCAGGGCTTCTGGAGGCCTTGGGAGCCCCAGCCGTCTGGGTGGGGCGGAGCCGTGAAGACCTGTTGGTCGAAGTGGCGAGTGCCGACGAGGTCCGCCGCCTGACGCCCGACTTCAAAGCCCTCGCCGCGTTTCCTGTGCGCGGCGTCATCGTGACGGCCCGCTCCGACCGTGCCGACGCCGACTTCGTCAGCCGTTTCTTCGCGCCCGCAGTCGGGATCGATGAAGATCCGGTCACCGGATCGGCCCATTGCACCCTGGCCTGCCACTGGTCCGATCGACTCGGACGCACCGCGCTGACGGGTTTTCAGGCCAGCGCTCGAGGTGGCACCGTGGGGGTAGCACTGCATGGCGATCGGGTTCGACTCCTGGGGCACGCGGTCACGGCTTGGCGCGGCCAGTGGCTCGGCCCGGTGTTCTGAGGCGGAATCCGGACTGAGGTTCCGACGTCCCCTCCACTGTCTTGGGTGGCTCGCCTGCTGAGCGTCAATCGGCCTTGCGACTCTGGATCCAATGGAGCTGGCCGTCGGCTTCACTGACCACCAGATCACTCACCCCGTCCCCATTCCAATCCTCGGCCACCACATCGCGCGGTTCTCCGAGCCGGCGGAAGCCCAACGATCCGGAAGGCACCGACTCGAAGCTTCCGTCACCCCGACCGAACAAGAACAAGCCCTCACCGGCATCATCCCGAGGCCCTCGGAAACCATGACCCGCGAAACCCATGGCCACGAAAAGGTCACGGCGTCCGTCGCCATTGAAATCACCAGGTGCGATGGCCCGGATTGGGCCCAATTGAGCGGCATCCGGCAACGGGCGCGCCTCGAACCCCTCACCGCGCCGCAGCAGCACCAGCGAGCTGAGCCAGCGCGCAGAAACTTTGGCCGAGGGCAGGCCTTCAAGAATGGCCTCTACGGTGGCCAGCGCGTAAGCCCGATGGGTGGTGAACCGCTCGGCGATGCCGGGAAACAATGGCCCAATCTCTTGCAAGCCCCGCATGGGCAGGATGCGCCCGTCGGGAGCTGTGTAAGCCTCCAGACACCCGGTGACACCGTCTTGGTTCCAAGCCCCGTGGAAGAGGTGCAATTCCCGAACCGGGCCGGCCGGCGACCGCGGAGGTCCCGCCATCAACGACTGCCACCCGTTGAGACCCCAGTTGCCCAGGATCAAGTCTTCCTGCCCATCGCCGTCGAGGTCGGTGACCTCGAGTCGCTGCCATTGACCCGTCCAGCGACTCAGTGGCAGGGATGACTCGGCGTCGCCCGGCGCAGACACCATCGGATCCATGGCCTCCCAAGTGTCTCCACGACGACGAAACATGCGGGGAGAACCCCAGTCCGACACGCACACCATTTCCGTCGCAGGACCCGACGGCCCGTTGAGAAACCGCGCACCCGACACCAGGCCCAACGGGGCCGACAAAACTGAACGGTATCCTTCACCCACGCGACGAAACCATTGACTGGGTGACGCCGTGGGAAATTGTCCCGGCACCGCGGCACCGCCGAGAAAGATCTCGGAGGGCATTCCCTGCAATTCACCCGAAACCGCAGCCACCGCAAAGTTCCCGGCGGCTACGAACTGACGCTGACCGGAGGCCTTTGAGACCCAATCGACACGGCCCGTTGAGGCAATGGCAGACCCGCCTGCGACGACCGCTGAGACCCTACCCGCAGGGTTGACCGCCAGAACACCACTCACTCCTGACACCAACGTCACCTCCGCCGAGGAAGGTCCCACTTCGGGAACCGGAGCTTCACCAGCCGGCATCCGGTACTGCAGTCCGTGAGCACCGCTCCCTCCAACCCAAAGCCCCCGTTGCGAAGGCCCACCACGATCCACCGCCAAGGCCGAACCTGATGGCCGCCAACGACGCGGAAGCGACGGCTGTAGGGCGAATGCCTCCGTGCTCGAAGGGCCAACAGAAGCCTCAACAGGAGACCCCGAAAGCGCACCCCAGAGCCGTGCCTCAAAGCGCCACCGAGTCACGGACTTCGGGAGCTCCGCCTTCCCCAACCGCGTTGACTCCGGAACCGGCGTGGGTGTGGACGCTGATGGTGCAGTCACCGTCGAAGCCGGTTCCTGAATCTTCAGGGTCGGTCCGCCGGACGGGATCGCTTCCTGCACCGTGACCCGGCCAGAAGGCCACCGGACCTCCAGGCGACCGGATCCCGCACCGGGCGCTGCAAAGGTCTTGCCCGGGGCATCGCCCGAAAGATATCGCCCCCCGGCCGTGACCTGCGCCAGTTGCACCGGCACGGCATTTGAACGGCCCGTCCAGGCAAAGCGCAGCACCGCACCGACCGCTTGCACATTGGGAGCCTGTCCCTGCAGCAACACCGACACCCTCCCGCTCTGGGCTTCATTGCGATACATCCCGGCCGGGGCATTGAAGTGGTTCACCACGACATCCAAATCGCCGTCATTGTCCAAGTCTCCCAAAGCCAGACCGTGGCTGACCCCGTCGAAATCAAAGCCCCAGGCCGCGCTCGAATCCTCCATCACCGGCAGGCGATCCATGCCGGACGCGCCGCGGTTTCGGAAGGCCCGCAAGGGCACCGACAACCTCGGGAAGCGCTGACGTTCCCGAAAGAGTTGGGCGTCGGTCCGCAACCCGGTCCGCCGGTAAGCCTTCAGTTGCTCGGCGATATCGAGGTCCCGCGAACCGCGTTCCTGGCCGGTGGTCACCAGCAAGTCCGGAAAACCATCCAAGTCCACATCCATGAAGGCCGGGGTCCACGACCAATCCGTCGCCGTGATGCCCGCAAACGCCGCCATCTCGGCAAATGAACCGTCCGGTCGCTGCACGAACAGCGTGTTGGCATCGTGCTGGGTTTGAGCCTGAGGATCGGCCGGATCGATGGCCACCGTGGGAGACCCATCGAGCAAGGTCAACCGGCGCACGGGGTCGGGACTGAGCATGTCGAGCACGGTGAAATCCCATCGGCCGTCCTGATTGAGGTCGGCGAAATCGACCCCCATCGAAAACAAACTCGTATGTCGCACCATCGCCGGCGGTGCGGCCCGGAAACGCACTTTCCCGCCACCGCCCTGGTTGAGCCAAATCCGATCGGGCGACTGGAAATCATTGCAGACGTACAAGTCCGGCTTCCCATCGCCATTGAGATCACAGAACTGTGCCGCCAATCCCCATTCAAGGGGAGGATGCGGGAGGGGTTTGCCCGCCGCGTCCAAGAAGGCCCCCTCGGTCCAAGGCACGGCCACCCATCCGGTACCCCGGTCGTTCCGGTACAGGACATCGGGTTCTCCGAGTTCTTCGATGCCTCCGGAGCTGTTGACCTCGAAGCGGTTCGTCAGGTCGGAGGCCGTGGTCGGGCGGCCATCGATGGTGGCCACCACCGTCCGATCCCCCTCACGCCGGAAGGTGGCCCGCGCATTGGGCATATCCATCAGGGCCTTCTGGCGATAATTGCAGACATACAAGTCGATCCACCCGTCGCCATCCACGTCGGCCAACGCCAGCGAATGCCCCCCGCGGGCGGAAACCTGCGGGAAGGGGCGCAATCGAAACGATCCCTGCCCGTCATTGATCAAAACGCGCACCCCATCGGCATGGGTGTTGAGGACCAGATCGGGCCGGCCATCCCCGGTCACATCGGCGGCGGCCACACCCGTCACATCCCCGCCGAGAGATTCCAGTCGCTGCGGAAAGGCCTTGTCGGTGATGTCCTCAAAGCGCCACTCGCCCCGATTGCGCCACAGCGAGGAACGGCCACCGGCGGCCCCGAAGAACACATCCAGGAGTCCGTCGCCATCCACGTCGGCGACAGTCACCCCCGACCCGTCGAGCAGCAGTTGGTTGGTGAGGTGTCGTGCAGCGGGAACGGTGTTGGAGAAGGTGACGCCGGTTTGGGTGGCTTCGAGGCGCAGGAAGCCGGTTCGACGCGACGGTTGCTCCGCCATGAGCGCCGCTGTCACCCAGCCGGAGATCAGCCAAACAACCCAAGCGCCCCACGGATTCAGGACGCAAGCACGGCTGAGCACAGGCCAAGGATTCATGCCTTCGAGGAACGGGGATGTGCGAAGAGCATAGTCACCGCCCACACCCGCAGCCAAGCCCACGATTCAAAGTCCGTCCGTTTCCGGTGAACCTGAGGGTGAATCTCAGGGTTGGGTTCTGCAGAATCCGCGGGTAGCGTGCGTCACCACGTACATGAGCACCCTTGGAATCGGCATCATCGGCTGCGGCGGCATCACCCTGCAGAACCACCTCCCCGGCCTGGCCCTCTGCCCCGACGTCCGCGTCGCCGCGCTGTGCGACAGCGATGCCGGCACCCTGCAACGGGCCAGCGCGGCCACCGGTTGCACGGTCACCACCACCGACTACCACCAACTGCTGGCCCGGGAGGACGTGCACGCGATCATCATCGCCACACCCAACCTGCTGCACTTCCCCATAGCCATGTCCGCCATCGCGGCCGGCAAGCACATCCTTTGCGAGAAGCCCATCGCCATGGCGGCCGAAGAAGCACGCACCATGGCCCGGGCCGCCGACGCGGCAGGCTTGCGCCACATGACGGCCTTCACTTACCGCTTCGTGCCGGCCATGCGCTACTTGCGCCACCTCATCGACCAGGGTGATCTCGGCGAGCCTCGTCATTATCGCTCCTGCCGACTGCAAGACTGGGGCACCCGCAACCTGGGTTGGCGTATGGTCAAGAAACTCGCCGGTACCGGAGAGTTGGGTGACATGCTCAGCCACCGCATCAACTTCGCCCATCACCTGATCGGCCCCATGAAGCGCATGGTGGCCCACGTCAAGAACCTCACTCCGATTCGCGACGGCAAGCCCAACGACACGGACGACTGGGTGGGGATCCTGGCCGACTTCCACAATGGCGCGACCGGCGTGCTGGAAAGCTCGAAGCTGGCGAGCGGTCGCAACGAGAGCTGGCGCAGCCTCGACTACGTGGAAATCAACGGCAGCGAGGCCAGCTTCGAGTTCACCACCGGCAAGTGGAACGAACTGCAGTTCGGCAAGCTCGGCGGACCGGGCATGGCTCCGTTGTCCGTGCCCCGCGAATTCTGGGTGTGGCCCGGTTCACCGCGCGATCCGGGGGTGGGCGATCCGCTGGTGTCCTTCCGCTACGATCAGGCCGTGGAATTCATCCACGCTATCCGCGAACAGCGCCCGTGCAGCGTCACCTTCCATGACGGCGCCCAAACCCAGGCCGTCATGGACGCGGCCTTGCATTCGGCCGCCACCGGATCGTGGGTCGACTTGTAACCGTTGCTTCCCGTGACCCCGGCTGAGGCACTCGCCTACCTGCACCAGTTGAGCCAATTCGGGTTCCAACCCGGATTGGATTCCACCCGGCGTCTGGCGGCGGCGGTGGGCCATCCGCAAGAACGCCTGCGCTTCATCCATGTCGCCGGGACCAACGGCAAGGGATCGACCTGTGCCTTCCTCGAAAGCATGTACCGGGCGGCCGGGTTCCGCACTGGCCTTTACACTTCGCCGCACCTCATGCGCTTCGGCGAGCGTATCCAGGTAGGCCGCCAACCGTTGCCCGAAGAAACCCTCGGCCGTCTGGTCTCAGAGCTGCGGCAGCGGATGCCCGCCGACCTGACTCCCACCTTCTTCGAATTCACCACGGTCGTGGCCCTCATGGCCTTCGCCGAGGCGGCCGTCGATGTGGTGCTCTGGGAGACGGGGCTGGGCGGGCGGCTTGATGCGACGAACATTGTCACCCCGCTGGCTTCGGTCATCACCTCCATCGGGTTGGACCACATGCAAGTGCTGGGCGGCACCGTGGGTGAAATCGCCGCCGAGAAAGCCGGCATCATCAAGCCTGGCGTGCCGATCCTGACCTCGGTGGATCGGGCCGACGCTCTGGCCGTGATCCAATACCGGGCCCGCGAACTCGACTCCCATTGCGTGGTGGTAGACGCAGCCGCCGTCAGTCGAATGACTTGGCCGGTCTCTTTGCTCGGGCCGCATCAGCGAGTCAATGCCACCCTGGCCGTGGTCACCGTCCGCCTACTGCGCGCCTTCCTTCCGGTTTCCGACGAACACCTAACCCAGGGTCTGGCCCACACCCTATGGGCGGGCCGCATGCAAGTCTTTCAACGCGGCGAACAAATCTGGCTGCTCGATGGGGCCCACAATGCAGATGGCGTGGCCGCCTTCCGACGGGCGCTGACCGACCACTTCCCGGACCGCCACCCCGTGATGGTGGTGGGCATGCTGCGCGACAAGGCGTGGCGCGAGATGGCTACCCACTTGGCTCCAGCCGCCTCCCGATTGGTCGTCGCCCCGGTTTCAAGCCCCCGCACAGTCCAACCGGAGGAGCTCCGCGAGGCGCTTCAAGAGGCCCGTTGCGGCCGGGCCGTTCGCGCCTGCGCCAGCGTAGAAGAAGCCCTTCGCGCCGTCGCCCGCGAACCGTTCGTGGCTGTGACCGGTTCGCTGTATTTCATTGGCGAAGTGCTGGAGCGACTGGGAGGAATCGATCCTTCGGGGCTTATCAACTCTTCCACAGCCGACGACGATCAACGCCGACTCAACGAGTGGGCTCCGGCAACGCCTCGCTGAGGGGCCCTGACAGGACGAGACTGAAACCGATGTTGCTGCTGCAGAAATCGGGAACGCTGCGCGCGCGATAGGCGGATCGGCAGCAACGGGCCGCGTCGCTCCAGGCACCGCCGCGATACACCCGGAAGGTGCCAAAGGCCGGACCTGCCGGATTACTCACCGACTCGAACGGGTACTGACCATACCAATCGAGGCACCACTTGCCCACGTTGCCGTGCATGTCATGAAGTCCCCATGCATTGGGCTGCTTGGCCGCGACCGGATGGGTCCTCTTTTCTGAAGTTTGCTCGCACCACGCCACCGAATCGGTAGTTCCATGGAACTGTCCGGGCTTGCGGACGCGGCAGGCGTACTCCCACTGAGCCTCGGTGGGCAGATCCCAACGCCATCCAACCGAAATGAGACCCGACCTGTGGTGAAACTCCGTCAACTTCCGCGCAAATTCACGAGCTTCCTCCCAGTTGACCTGCTCCACCGGCCGATCAGCCCCCCGGAACTTGCTGGGGTTGTGGGGCATGAGCAATGACCACTGACCTTGGGTGCACAAAGTTTCTGAAAAGAAGAACCCGGTCGACAAGGTCACACTGTGGGGCACTTCATCGAGTTCACGACCGGGTTCGTTGAAGGGACTACCCATGACAAAACGCCCCGGCGGGATCCAGCGGACGGCCAGACTCTGGGGGCCGTTGCCGGGAGGCAGTTGGAATTCCTTACGGGTTCCGGGAGCTCCCCGGTAAGTGGTGAGAACCTCACCCAAGCCGTTCAGGAATTGGTATTCAAGTTCCTGATCCACGTGCTGGATGGTCTGACGCCGCTCTTGGGCGGGATTGGTCCCTGCGTCGCTGGCCGGTTCCGCCACCTCTTCGCTCCATTCCCTGGAAACGGTCCGACTCACCTCGAAGAAGGATTCCCGCAGGAAATCATGGTCCTCCCGGTAACCCGATCCATAGTACTGATTCACCTCCAGCAACCCGCGAGCTTGGAATCCTTCCGCCAAATCCACTAGGCGCTGCGCAGCCGGAGTTTCGGCCAACTCGCGACTGCAACCCATCCATTGCCGCACACGGGAGGCGATCGGAACCACTTCCGAATCGATCTTGGCCTGTTGCTCTCCACGCAATGCGTTCAGAAACGCGTCCAGCTTTCCGGAATGGTGCCGAAAATCTCCATCGGCCGCCGCCTTGAGCAACAGCACACGAGCCGAAATCGGCAACCAGCGGAGACCGTAGAGAGCCTGATCCGGCTCGTCTTTCGCCATGCGGAATTTGGCTGTCTGGAATTGTGCCTCGACCAGTTGGTCATCGAGGTCGAGGGCTTCGTCGGTGTAGGTCAACGCGGAACTCATCCGTCGATCGTTCTGAGCGTTCTGAGGGCCCTCCTTCACATAAGCGGCCCAACCCGCCCCCAAGAGAGCACGAGCAGCATCCAATCGGTATTCGCTGCGGGCATAACGGGCCGCCAAGAGGAAGGACTGCTCCGCCTCGGCCGGATTGATCAATTCGGGATCGGTGTTGTGATCCGAACCCAGCAACACCAAGGCGCGGAGCAGGTGGATACGCCAAGCCAGCCTTCCCGCCGCCATCAGGCCAGGACCGGTTTTCAAGGCCAACTTCAAGGCCTCCAGACTCTCCCGGAAACGGCACTCACCAAAGGCCTCACGCGCGATTTGGAAGTGCTGCACTGCATCGGTCTGCGACTGAGACCGAGCCTCTGCCATCAATTCATCGATGGGCACTTGCATGCCTCCCATCGACGCCAACACGTCACCTCGACTCCAAGTGAAGGCCGGGGAAAGGCGCATCCCGCTGGGATCGAGCAAACCATTGACGGGGTGCATCAGAGAACCCATCACCACCTCCAACGATTCGAGGGAGCCGATCAGTCGCAGGGTGGCGTCCGGCAAGCCCTCCCCCATAGCGCGCACCACCGCAGCGGCCCCATCGGCAGCCACCCGCGGACGGGACGGATCACGCAGATAATCCACCCAGGATATCGATCCCTCGCCCAAGCGACTGAAATTCCAAGAAGTACTCATCAAAACACAACCCCATCCCCATCAGAAGGGCGAACCGTTGAGTATCTAAACACTGCGCCCATTCCTTGTTTTGTTGCGATTCTATTCGAATATTTGCGATCAACGCATTTGAATATTTGAATTATCAAGGAACATACAATTTTGGCTTTGAGCTAATCAACCTGTTTCAATGATTAACTAGCCAACAGGTCTGAGGGTGCGTTCGGACTTTTTGACCATTAGTCCACTCTACGCCTGCCCCAGGACACCACATCTGCTCAGACAGCTACTCATCGGCAGGCCTGTCCGAAAACTTGAGCACTGCCGCCAAGAATGCCGTGGCCTCAGGATCGGCGGTGATCATCGCCAACAATTCCCGAACAATGCGCCGTTGCCGAACTGAGAGCGCACCGATGTCAATCTGGAGGTTTTCAACCGATGCCAAAGCCTCGATCGGGACTACCGGAAGAATCGACAACTTGTTCCGAATCGACATCGGACAATGGTCCTGGAGGTAAGCCACCACCAACGGGATCACTTGGAACTCGGTGAGCGCCTGAGTCAAACGGTGAATGGTAGCCCGATCCGGCAGGGACAACCCGGCGCATTGGCGACTGACCATGCTTTGATCAATACCGACGGCGCGACCAAACTTCAGTTGGCTTCCTTCAAACTGTTGCTCAATCAAAGCAGTCAGTTCCGCTGAAAAATGGCTCACAGCTTTCTTTAACAGGTTCACCCGGTACTCCGCAAACAAGCGTGTTTCACATAGTTGTCGTACGATCAATACAACGCAGATAATCAGAAAATTGTCCAATATTCCCAACAGCGAGGCCCTATATTTTTGCAACCTCTATCACCACTGATAAACGGGCAGGACTGACTTATCGATCCCTCGAGGGCCCGATGATGGAACCGGCGGCCATTCATTACGGACCATTACCGCCCCTTCCCCGGCCAGAGGCACTCTACCGGGAAGGCTCGTCGACCTCGGCGGTGACGGTGATCTGGACGGCGGCATCCAGCGGCATGTCGGAAACCCCGATGGCCAACCGGGCATGGGCTCCGCGGGCACCGAAAACCGCGTTGAACAGGTCGGACGCCCCATCGAGCACTTGCGGATGCCCACGGAATCCCGCGGCGCAGTGAACATACCCTTCCACGCGCACCAAACGACGGACCCGGTTGATATCGCCACCGGCGGCCGCCTGGAGCTGTGCCAAGGCGTTGAGCGCGCACTGTCGGGCCGCTTGATACCCTTGCTCCACCGTGAGTTCGGCACCGAGCCGGCCTGCGTAAGCCATCACGCCGTCGCGCCAGGGCAATTGCCCCGAAG
>CAMATE010000040.1 GCA_945861075.1 Akkermansia muciniphila | reverse complement strand
GCCGTCAATGGACTTGGCGGATCGCTGCCAGCGAGGCTCTTGCTGGGGCTGACCTCGCAGGACGGTTCCGTAGAACGCAAAGGCCTCACTGGCCGGGGCCGCATGCAAGTGTTCAGCGAGGCTGCTCACCAAATGCCACCGGAGGTACGCCAACCAATGGTTCTCCTCGACCTCGGACACCATCAGGTTCAGTTCCTTGAAAAACTCCGGCTGACCCACGATGACCGTGGTCGGACTTGCAATGCCCGCCGCCTGAAAATAGGCACCCCAAGGCAACCGGGGCGTCAACTGATCGAGTTCAGCACGGGTGAGCTTGTGGTAGTTCTTTTCACGATCCCGCAATTCCGTGCGGGTGCGACAGGCTTTAGCGAGTCGAGTTTCCAGAGCCAGAATAGCTTCCGCGGCGTCCTTGGCCTCAGACTCACCATCCCCCAGAAGCCTCATTTGGGCGGCGATGTGCTGACGGTACTGCTCCCGCTGCCGCGCAAAACCCTCGGCCAAATAGTAGTCCCGGTCGGGAAGACCCAACCCTCCCTGCATCAAGTGCAGGGCGTACACCGAACTGTTCTTGGCGTCGGGTTGAACGCCCATTCCAAAACCAGCGCCAATCCCCCGAAGGTGCCAGTCCGCCAAGAGTGCCATCGCCGACTCGGGATCCTGCACGGCCTTCAAGCGCTCCCATTCGGGGTCCAAGGGTGCAAACCCCAATCGCTCAATGCGGTTGGTCTCCATGGCAGCGGCATAAAAATCACCCACCTGCCTGAGTGGAGAACCCGCAGGCGCATTCGTTTCAGCGGCAGCCGAAATCAGGATACCACGGATCAACCACCAATTCCGCTCTTGAAGCTCATCAAAGCCGGCCCATCGCGATTTGTCGGAGGGCACCGGGTTGTTCTTGCGCCAAGCGCCGGTGGCATATTGGTAGAAGTTGGTCTTCGGATCGACGGAGCGATCCACATAGCTCATCGAAAACCGAGGAATCGGCGGCGGGTTTTCGGCTGCTGAAACCCACTCAGTGGACAAACTGAAACCCAGCAAACCCCACAATGCTTGTAGGGTGACTTTCAATGGACGGCACTGCAGACGAAACATGCCGAAGAGGTTGCCTCGGGTGGCCAGGAAATCAATCAACCCGATCCACCGTCCCCGTGAAGACCAACTCTGCGACTGCCGCTGAGACTGAATCGTGGGTGGGCTGCGGGGCCGAACAACAGTACGAACCTCGATTGGCCGCCCGATCTGCTAAACCGAGGTCAACAACTCGGTGATCTTGATGCCGAAGCGATTCTCAACCACCACGACCTCACCGCGTGCGACCAACTTGGTGTTCACGTGCAAGTCCACGGGCGCATCCGCCACCTTGTCCAATTGAACGATCGATCCGGTGGTCAGGTTCAGCACCTCACGCATCGGCAGGTGGCAGGATCCGAGTTGCACGCTCACCTCGACGGGAACGTCCAACAAAATGGAAAGATCGGCAGTTTGGCTCATGGAAGGGGGGCTTGAGGGTTGTTACCCAGAGTAATTTCGTCGATTTCAACGGCCCACCGGCCGTCCACGGTACCGAGGCGACCGTAATACCGTTTTTCAGAGGCCAGCTTCACCTGCACGCGTTCGGCAAATTCCGGCGGCAAAGGAACAACATCTCCCACGCGCAAACCCACGACGTCCTTGGCCCGGAGCTTCAATCCGTTGGATTCGGCGGAGACCATCATCGGTGTGTCGTCATAATGGGAATTCCAGCTCCCGCTGCGTTCCGAAGGCGCATCCGGCAAATCTTCCGGGCCGGGCTTCAAACGAGAACTCAACATGTGGACGATGGGTTCGATCGTCCAGTAGGGGAAAGCGATTTGCATGGTCTCGGTGCAATCGTTCACCCGCGCTTCAATCGCCAAGACGAGCATGATGGCATCGGGATCAACAGTCTGGAGGAAAAGACCGTTGCTCTCATGGCCAAAGAGCATGGGCCGCAAATCTTGATAACGGGCCCAGTGCGTGCACCACTCCGTGAGCAGCAACAAGACAACCTGATCCAACAGGGTCACCTCGAGTTCGGAAAGTTCCCGGTTTCCGGTCACCGAATGTCCAGGGCCGCCCAACAGTCGATCAACAATGGTCAGACCCAGTCGGGGAGGAACATCCAACAGGCAAATGCCGCGCAACGGCTCCACCCGAAAAAGAGAAATGTGGGTGGGACTGTTGAGACTTTCGCACCATTGCCGGAAGGAAATCGTGTGCAACTGAGACATCTGCAAGACGAACTCAACCCGCAGATAGATTGAAAGCCGCGCAGAGAGCGCCTGGATGAATTCCTCGTGGTGGATGCGCAGTTTCCGCAGCTCGATCGGAGAGAGGAAGACCGGTGTCCGGAAGTCATAGGCTGAAATGGAGTCCCGGTTCTGGTTACTCCTTCGGCCGTTCGACTGAAGAACGACAGTATTCGATTCCTCCTCCTGAACCTGCTGCAGCAGACGCTCTACCTCTGACTGGGAGAGCACATCCCCCATGGATCCAGCGGAGTCAGACATAGAATTCGAGGCGAGAAGATTTACTGGACGGCCAAATCGGGAATCACGACGTCCGAGAAGGAATTCGGAGGCAACACCCTTTGGAAAGCGCTCTTCAATTCCGCTTTGATCGTCGTTCTGGCCCCTTGGCGCTCGATGTCCACCAAGGTTTTGGTGTGAAGCAAGGCAGACGCTGCATCCCGCAAATCATGTCCCCGGTTTTTCACCAAATCCTCAAGCTTGGGGTTCGTACCGCGAATCCCGATCTTGGCCATCAACAGGCGGGAACCCATGGTGCCGGCGACATTGACCGTAACGGCGTCCAGCATATGGGTGGCATCGGACGAGGATCCATGCCCCTTGGAATCAGACCCGTGGGAATCGCTTTTGGCCGGGGCCGAATGCCCAGTATCGTGAGAAGCTGAGGCACCGTGGGAAGCGTCATCTTGAGACGCTTCGTCACCGTGGTCTCCTTGAGCTGCTCCCGGGGCCACGGCTGATTGATTCAAACGCGGCAACAACACGTACTGGGTCATCGCGAAAGCAATCACGGGCAACAGCACGATGTTGAGGATCAAGGGCAACATCGACTTGATGCCACCGGATGATTCGGGTTTCGAACCCTCATTCTTGTCTGAAGCAGGAGCAGCCATAATTTCCGGGGTTTATCCAGTCAGCCTATCAACGCTTGAGGTTGATCAGCTCCTGGAGGATTTCGTCAGAAGTAGTGATAATCTTGGCGTTGGCCTGATAGCCACGCTGCGTGACCATAAGATCAGTGAACTGCGTAGCCAAATCAACATTCGCTTGTTCCAGCGACTGCCATCGAATTTGACCACGCCCCCCTTCACCTGCAACCCCCAGACCCGATGGGCCGGCCGCGGCCAGATTGCTGAAACGGTTATTGCCAACTTTGCTCAAAGCATTGATGTCCTTGAAGGTCTGCACTTGGATTTGCGCGATCTTGAAGGGGGCTGGAGGCGTGGCCGGCGGCGGAACCAATGTGCTCCGCAGCGTCAGATTCACATCTCCGTTGGAATCGATCCGCCATGAAACCGCTTCGGTGTCGGCCGGAAGATTGGAAGGAGTCAAGGTGATCCGGATATCGCTGGTCGTCGTGACATCGGGATCCGACGAGACACCCTGAACCCGCATCCCGTCAGACGTCGTGAGGAAACCTTGAGCATCCGCCCGAAAATCTCCAGCGCGAGTCGCGTACGTTGCGGTGGTGGCAGTGTCACGGACCACAAAGAATCCGCTTCCATCGATGGCCATGTCGTAGGGCTGGCCAGTAGAGTCGATATTGCCTTGGGCAAAGCTGTTGGAGACCTGCGCCAGCGAGACACCATTTCCGATTCCGGAAGCGGTCGTGTTGTTCGAAAACTGGGAGAGCTTCTGACTAAAGACATCGGCTCCCTGAGCACGTCCGGCGCGGAAGCCGACGGTGTTCACATTGGCAATGTTGTTTCCGATGACGTCCAGTTTTTCCTGCTGGAAACGCAGGCCAGTGACGGCGGTATTGAGGGATCTAAGCATAGGATTCTTTGACTTGGATGTTTATTTGGCGAACGAGCCCAGGATCTGACCCAGTTTCTTTGGAAGAGCTTTTAATTCGGCTGCGCTGACCGGAAGAGACGGGAACCCCGAGGACGGGGTGGCGTCGGCTTTGGGAAGCGCTTTGTCTGCGGGAATCGCGTCGGCCCCTTCGGGAGATGGAGACGTGATCGACGGCGCGCGAACAATGTTCACGCGAGCAATATCGTACGGCACATCGTCCACGACCAACTGCGGGTTACCTCCGTTGAATCGAACCTCGGTCACGAGGCCCTCAACGGTATTCTTTGTCGCCGGATCTTGAAGAGAGACCCATTGACCCAGAAATTGATTGGCTTGGGAGCCCTTGAACTGCGAGCGGAGACCAGCAATGTCGGCCTGCATCAATCGCGTCTGGTCCAGCGTGTTGAACTGAGCCATCTGGGCGATGAAATCAGTGTCCTTCTGAGGATTCATGGGATCCTGATAGGAAAACTGGGCGGCGATCAGCTTGAAGAAATCATCCTGCCCCAAGGTGCGGTTGGGTTTCCGCCCGACGAACTGGGCTCCCGAAGGATCCGTGGTCGTGGTGGAGCCAATAGGGCTCTGGGTCTCGTAGGAGTTGCCCAAGGTTCGGTTGGAAATATCGAGATTCATGGATCAGGCCCAGGATTCGAGAAGGTGTCGGTGGTCGGGCTTCTTGGCCGAAGCGTTGGCAGACCGGGTAGAGGCAGGCCGCATCGGCTGACCTGTTTCGCCTCGACCCCAGGAAGTCCCATCATGCGTTTCCTGAGGCGTCTGCTGGTTCTTTCCGCGGCTTCCCGAATTGGCAGAACGTTCCCCAGCAGAATCAGCGGAATCGCGGGAGGTCGGTGGTGGAGATGACGGACGTTCAAGAGGCAACAAGTGCACTCCTTGAGCCCGCAACTGTTGCTGCAATTCGGACCAACCTTCCGAGATGGCCTGCGAATCACCACGCTCCATGGTGGCTCGAATTTCGAGACGCCCCTCTCTGCGCCGCAGGTCTACCCGCAGCTCGGAATGGCCATCCGGTTTGAGAACCGCAGTCATCACGCCAGAACGAAGCCTCTGCATGAGGACCACCTCGCCGGAAAGTTGATCCGCAAGGCGACTGAGGGATCGGGCCTGCGGCAGCTGCGGCGTCTCAGGAACTTCGGCCAGTTGGACCGACTCCGTTTTACCGAGCGCCAACGAAGATATCACCGCCTGAGAGTCTACCGTCCGGGAATCAGACGCGTTGGAAGGCAATGCGCTGTGCTGCGATCCTTTTTCCGAAAGACCCGAATCGCGCTTCTGGAGCGCTCCCTCGGGGGCAGACGGTTGAAATCGATCGCTAGTCATCGCAGAACCCGGAGACGCAGAAGTCATGCCAGACCGTTTCAGCGGAGGCGTCACATCCGAATCCACGCCTTTTCCACCCTTTGAAAATGAGCCGCTAAATAAGGGTTTTTCTGGGGTTTTTTGAGATTTAACCGGGCCTGAAGCTGGAGGAACAAACCCCGACGGGGCAGCCTTTGTTGCCCGTTCTTCGACGCTCGCATAGGCAAGGTCTGCCGTCTCGGATAGCGGCAACTCCGGTCGTTGCCGGGGATTTTCCGCCCCGTGGATCATGGACCGATCCACCAAAATGGCAGCCCCGGAATCCTGCTTTTCCACGGATTGGGAGGTGCTAGACGTGAACGGATCCCCCTCCTTGCGCACCGCGTCGGCCTCGGGTGAACCATTGGATTCCTGTGGAAGTCTCGCATCCTCCCGAACCACGAATGAATGATCGGAAATCCTGTCATGACCCATGGGGGACGGATTCAAATCCTGCTCTGCAAAGGGCGAGTTGAGAGCGAGTAGCGACTCCGAAGTCTGAGTCTTGCCCTCGCCCCTTGAAATCTCATCCTCGGAAAGACCGGCTCCAAAAGTCACAACCTCTGTTTCCTGGGACGGAGCAGAGACTGGCGGTACCGCTTCCAAACCAGCCATGAGCGAATTCGAGAATGATTGCCGAACTTCACGGCCAGGAACAACACGACGGATCTCCCCTGCCCATCGGGTTTGGGCAAGCAATGGTCTTTGAACCTCAGATACAGGGATCGAGCCATCGGGTTGAAATGCCTCGGCATCAACCACCTTGAAACCCTCTAAGACCTCCCGTGCCGGCAATTTTTCACCGGAATCACCAACCGGACTGGCAAACATCGGCCGGGCAGCCTGAGCCTCGGGCCCCACTTCTGGAGTCCAAGTCCTCTCCAAGATCGGGCGGGCTGCGCTCTGACGAGCCTTCAACTCCGAGCCCATCATGGCGGGTAAGCCCGCTTCTGACTCCGCCCGTTTTGGTGACTGCGCACTCGGCACGTCGGATCCGGAAGTTTCTGGTTTGGTCCAAAAAATGGGGGCGGATCCGACCAGCGGAAGCCGCTTCCCGTCCGCTGAGGAAAGAGAGTGGGTGGAACCGATTGGTGAACCGTCCACGACACTCGCGCTCACCTGTGGATTCGGCTCTGCAGGCAACTCTTGAGCAGGCAATTGAATGGGCTGGACCAAGATTGGAATCCACCAGTCGGGCAGCCTATCCATTGCGGACTCGGGTAATTCTGCCGGAGGCAGGTCCTGATTCGCGGCTTGATCCCGGCGTTCGCCCCCCTCGAATGATGGGGCTTCAGAACCCGTTGAATCGTTGCCTGGTACCGGATCCGGGCTTTTCTTGGCCGTAGGAGAAAGCATCCACGGACGAACTGACGGCGATTCCGCCCGGTCCACCAACGATTCGACCGGCAGCCATCCCAGCTCCGATTCCCCTAAATTCTGCAGTGATTCGCTTGAACTGGATTCCGTGACCGTAGCCGTAGCCCTTCCCGAAGGGCCCTGAATCCTCAGAGGAACCTCTACCACCACGATGGTGGGAACGACTCCTGAAATCGGAGTTGTCAGCTTGCCTTCTCCGTCTGCGGATTTCATAGCTCCCGACACCATCGTTTCAAAGGAAGCTGTGGCCGTAGCCGCCGTGGGAAGCTCTGCCAAGGTATTGCCAATGGTTCCACCCAGGGCAGGACCACCCATGGATGAAGAAACCTCTGCCCCCAGGGTTTTCAGGGACATCATGGCTTTTTGGCGGTCGGAACCAGTCGAAGCTTGTCCGAAAGACTGGCCGCCAATTTGGCCCTTTGGGCATCAGTCTTGGCCAGAGCATCCAAAACGAGCCCATTCTGGTCGTCCTTCATTTGGCTCATGATCTTCACGACAAACTTCTCATCCAGTTCCGCAAAAACCTTCGCCACACTGGCCGGCTCCATCCCGGCGTAGGTTTTGGCCAAACGCTTCACATTGGCGGCTTCGTCACCCTGGATCTGTATGAGATGACGATCGATTTCCTCCCGAAGCCTGACCACGGACTGAGTTACCGAAGCCAGTTCGGCGCGCTCTGCCGCAATGCGCTGCCCCAACTCGTCGAGTTCCTTCTTCTTTAACTGGAACGTGTTGCTCGCCTGATGAAGGTAAGTGACCAATTCATCGATATCCGCATTATAGAAGTCCCAAGACGGCCCCTGCTCCTTGGGCAGATCTTCCGCTGTTTTTCCAGCATAGGGAGACCCTCCAACCGTGTCGGTTTCGGTCACCTTCACCGTCTTCGAAGCGGGCGGCTTCGGCGGCTTGTATCCCTTGATGAGCACCGCCGCGGTGACTGCCAGATACATCAATGCCCCAATCAGGGATCCAACAATGGGAAGAATGTTCGCTTTCACAGGATCTGGAGAGTTTATTGAAAGGAGAGGTCTGCCACGCGACGTCGGAGCGCCATTTCATCCAGATTCTTCTGGTCCTCACGGAGTTGTTCGCGTTGGTGGTCCGCCAATTCCTTGGCGCAGAATTTCTCGACCACTTCTCGGTCGCGTCGTGTCTGCAAAAGAGCCTGGAGCGAGGCTTCTGTCGCTGCGGCCGCTTCAGCGACCTGTTGGCGGCTTTCCTGCCACCGTTGTTCGAGCAACAAGCGATATCCATCCTGCTGAGCCAACCGGGACGCCGGACAACCATTCATCAAATCCGCCTGAACATCCTGGTGATGCTGGAAGAGCGCACCGAGGCAGGCCTGTAGGCGATCTTCGGCCGCCTTGCGGGTTCGCAATGCACGGGCATGAACTTGCAACGCCTCGTCTTCGCGACGTTGACGCAGCTCTCTGAGGGCCGTGACGCGGGATCGGAATCGTTTCATCGGAACCTGAATGGAAAGGGTAAGAGATTGGACTTCACGTCGACTTGCCTCCGCTGATGGCCGACATCAGACCCGACCACGCCTCGTCGGGAGTCACACCGAGATCCACGCGCTGGCGGAGAAAGGTCTCAATCGGTTCCTTCAGGCGTATGGCGGTATCCACGGCGGGGCTGGAACCGGCGGCATAGGCACCTAGGCTGATCAAGTCGGCATTGCGTTTGTAATTGGACAGGTGTTCTCGGGCTTGGCCTGCCAGACGGAGCTGATCTTCAGAACAAAGATCTCGAGTCAGACGGCTGATGCTCTGAAGGACATCGATGGCGGGATAGTGGTTTTGCTGAGCAAGCGTGCGATCCAGCACGATGTGCCCATCCAAAATACCGCGAACGGTGTCCGCAACCGGTTCGTTCATGTCATCACCCTCCACCAGCACGGTGAAAAAGGCTGTGATGGCTCCGTTCTGACCGGAACCGGCCCGCTCGAGCAATTGCGGCAGGAGGGCAAAGACACTGGGGGTATATCCGCGGGTGGCGGGTGGTTCGCCGACAGCCAATCCGATTTCGCGTTGGGCCATGGCGAAACGCGTCACCGAATCCATCATCAGAAGAACGGATTTTCCCTGATCACGAAAGTACTCCGCGATGGCCATGGCCGAGTAGGCTCCCTTGAGTCTCGTCAGTGCAGGTTCATTGGAGGTGGCCACCACGATCACTGACTTGGCCCGTCCTTCTTCCGAAAGGTCCTTCTCCAAGAACTCGCGCACCTCACGACCACGCTCACCGATGAGTGCGATGACGTTGACGTCTGCTTCAGCCTGAGCCGCCATCATGCCCAGCAATGTGGATTTACCGACACCGGAGCCGGCGAAAATCCCCAACCGCTGTCCTCGACCCACGGGGATCAACGTGTCGAGTGCCTTGATCCCAGTTCCGAAAACCTCACGAATCCGCTGGCGCTGCAGCGGATGGGGCGGAGCAGCCATGCACGGAGCCCGGAAGACCGGCTTCACCGGAGGAAGGCCATCAATGGGTTCCCCAAGGCCGTTGAGCACTCGACCGAGCAGATCCGGGCCAACAGGAACTTCCAGTGGGTGCCCCATGGCGACGACCTCGGCACCTGGACGGATGCCATGAGTTTCGCCCAATGGCATCAAGAGAACCCTTCCCTGGCGGAAACCCACTACCTCGGCGAGGGATTCACCATTCTTTTGGCTTCCGACTATCCGACACAACTCGCCCACGGCGCAGAGCGGCCCCTCACTCTCGATGACCAGTCCAATGAGTTGCACCACCCTGCCCCGATTCTCGACCACGCGAGTTCCCCGCACCCGCTCCAGGATGCTTCCCAAACGCTGCCCAGACGATGTCTCCGGGTTGCTCATGATTCTATCGACTGACGGAGCAGTTCGAGCTTCACCTCGCGACGGGCATCCACGGTCCCAAAGTCTGTATAAACGAGGCACCCACCGCGCCCGACCTCCGGTGAAGATTCGAAACGGATACGTTCCCCGCCGAGTTCCTTCAGAAGGACCGGGCTGTTGACTCCCTCGATGAGAGACAAATCGGCAGCGTGCAACTGGACTCGCACCCGTCCGGTCTGCCGGAGTGAGGTCAACGCCTCATCCAAAGCCGCTTCGATCATCGACGGGGTGATCTCGACGCTGTTGACGACCTTGCGGGCTGTCTCCCAAGCGATGGCAATCAGCGCCTGCTCACAATCGCGAACCACCTGCGGAATGGTGTTCTCCAGTTGGACGAACAATCGATTCTGGAGGTGCCGAAGATCTGCTCGCTGCTGAACCAACTGCTCGCTCAATGCGCGTTCACCATCCTCGATGCCACGAGCGTAGGCCTCTTGTTCACGCAACCGCCATTTACGCTCCAGCTCCGAGAGCGAGATCTTGACGATCTGAACCTCGCGCAGCGCTTCGACAAAGGGAATTGGGTTGCTGTTGGTTTCCATGATCAGGATGAACTCATGCCTTCGTTGTCGGCCTCCGATTTGCGAACCAACTCGATGATCCGCATCTGAGCGGCTTCGATATCGCGCAGTTTGAGCGGACCCATGAAGCTCATTTCTTCCTGCACCGTCTCGGCGGCGCGTTTGGAAACGGCACTGAGCAAGGCTCCCTTGAGCGAGTCGCTGGCGGTCTTGAGGGCGATGGCCAAATCGCGCAAATCGACCTCGCGGAGCACCTTCTGCAGGACCGTGGTTTCGAGGGTGGCGACATCCTCGAAAGTGAACATCTTCTGGCGGATTTGCTGCCCCAACTCGGGGTTGCGCTCCTCGATGTTCTGCAAAAGGGTTTTCGTCAGATTCTTGTCCAACGAGTTGAGCAAATTGGCGGCACTCTTCAGTCCTCCGGTTAGGTTGAGCGCTCGGGTGTGCTGGGTACCCAGCTTGCGGTTGAGCTGTTCGACCACCTTCTCGACGATCTCAATGGGCGTCGGAGCCAAGGTCGCCAGACGCTCGATGACCTGGTCCCGCAGATCACCACGAAGCATGATCAACAACTGCGATGCCTTCTCCGGCGGGAGATAGGACAGGATCAACGAAATGGTCTGAGGCTGTTCCTGCTTGAGCAGGTTGAAAATCTGTCGCGGTTCCAACTCCACGATTTGGGTCATCGACGAAACGGGAGTTCGGGTGGGCAAAACCCGACTGATTACCGTGGCGGCTTTGTAGAGACCCAAGGCCTTCTCCAGCATCGACTGGGTGAAGTCAAACCCACCGCGCAGCGAAGTGCTCGCATGGATGGCCACATCCGTGAATTCCTTGAGAACGATGTTCTGCATCTCAATGGACATCATTCCCACCTTGGCCATCTCCGCACAAATGGCTTCCAGTTCGTCCGGTTGAAGCCCCCGCATGAACGAGATGGCTGTTTCTTCTCCCAAGACCACCAGAAGCATGGCGATCTTTTGGGTGCGGGTCAGTCGGGCAAAATCCGATGGGGTCGCAGCAAGAATCTCAGGAGCTGGGGCAGGCATGGTGGATTACTTTGCTTTCTCGTTGCTGCGGGTCATCCAAGTACGGAGGGCGTGAGTCATGTTGTTGGGGTTCTCCCGCATGAGCTGATTCATCATGTCAGCTGTCATCACGAAGGGTTGCACCTCGTCGGTCTCGTTGGCCGGATTGGTGCGCAAGCTGGCGGCAAATCCGTCCCCACCCCCTCCCCCGGCCGCTGAAGCGGTACCGATCGGGATTCCGATGGGGATCTCATCGATGCTGGTCTTCTGGAAAATGCGCCAGAACAAGGCAAGCACCCCGATTCCCAACACCGGGAACACCGAATCCCGGGCCATATCAGTCCACATGCGCTGGCGTTCGCTCTTCTCCAGTTGCTGAGTCAGCTCCATGGCCGGTTGATCGTTGAAAGTGATCTCGTCGACCGTCAGCTCGTCCAAACGACCCGCGTCTCCCCTTTCCACAATGCCCAGGGCCGCTTGGACACCGCGGCGGATCTTCAGCATTTCGGCAGGAGAGCGGGGAACGGCCACCCGATTGGTTCCGTTGACGGTGTATTCGATGGGAATGAAGACCGCAGCGGAGATGCGCTTGGTCGAACCCGGAACCTGACTCTGGGTCGTGGTGATTTCGTTGATCTCGTAATTGTTCTGCGTCACCTTTTTGTTGGTGTTGTTCTTGGTCAACGGTGCTGCACCAGCCGGGCTATTGGTGTCGGCATTGGCATTGGTCGCCGCTCCGGGGGCTCCGGTTGAACCGGTCAGGGATGAAGTGCTGTTATCGGTCTTCTCATCAGTGATGGTTTCGGTGCGTTTCACCTGACTCTCGGGATCAAACTTCGTCTCCTTGCGCTGCATGGTGGTGTAGTCCAGATCGACCGACACCCGCGCCAAGACCCGGGTGGGGCCACCAACGTAAGGCGCCAAGAACGACTCCACCTTTTTGGCCAAATAGCTCTCGTACTCGCGGCGCTGCTTGAGTTGGGACGAGGTGGCCCCGGTGATGGGGTCGTTGTCGAAAGCTTCGGTGAGGAGATTGCCGATGTTGTCCGTGATGGAAACGCCATCGGGATTCAAACCCTCGACCGCATTGGCCACGAGGAAACGGATGGCATTCACGGTCGCAGCGGAAACCGGGACATTGCCCCGCAGTTTCAGGAAGACCGATGCGCTGGGCTTTTTCTGGTATTCCACGAGCAATCGGTTCTCGGGCATGACCAGCATGACCTGGGCGGATTCGATGCCGTCGACACGGGAGATGGTCTGGGACAATTCACCCTGAATGGCACGCAGGTAGTTGATCCGCTGGACGAAGTCGGAGATGCCGAAGTTGGGCTTATCGAAGAGCGAGAATCCGGTCGTGCCACCGCCGGGAATCCCCTTGCCAGCCAGTTGAATCCGCAGGGAATGAACCTTATCCGCCGGCACGGAAATGGTTCCGCCGCTGCGGGCCTTGTAGGGAATCTTGGCTTCCTCCAGCGCGTTGACCACCTTGGATGCCTCGGCATCACCCAGATTGCCAAACAGAACGGCGTAATCTTCGCGACCCGACCACATCGCAACGCCGGCCAAGCCAAGGAGAACGACCAATCCCGCCAGCACAATCGAGATGCGCTGGTTGATGCCGATCTCTTTCCAGACGGCTCCCAATTGCTGCCAAAGTTCTTGAAACGTGTTGTTCATGGCTTAGCGATCAAACCTGCATCCGCATCAATTCCTGATACGATTCGAGGAGCTTGTTGCGGACCTCGACCATCAGTTGAAAAGAAACACTGGCCTCCTCCATGGCGATCATCGCCTGATGGAGCGGCACTCCCTGCTGGGTAACCAAACCCCGGACGGAATCTCCCGCGGCCACCTGCTTGTCGGCCACTTCGCCGACAAAGCGGCCCAGAGTGTCGGCAAAGGCGTCGCGTCCACTGACACGACCCAAGGAGGGAATCCCGGAAGGATTGACTCCCGTCGGCAGTCCGGCGGCGTCGGGAAAGGCTTTGTTGAAGGGCTGGAGATTCCCCATCTCCGAGTCGGGGATGAGTTTCCCCAGATCGCCCATTCCGGCCTTCTGCATGGCCTCCGTCCCAGCCTTCCCGAGCGGAGACTCGCGAAGGGCGGCCGGATTGAAGATCTTGAGTGCAGAAAGCGCTTCCATGGCAGTCGGTCAGTAGGAGGTCAGCGCTTGCCGATCGACATGGCTTGTTGGGCCAATTGACGGGCATTTTTGACCACAGCCACGTTCGCCTCGAACGCACGGGATGAGGCGATGAGGTCCACCATTTCCTCGTGGACATTCACGTTCGGAAACCGAACAAACCCACGGCCATCGGCATCCGGATGATCGGGCTTGAAAACCTCACGGAAGGGACGCTTGTCTGATTCAATGCGAGAAACCCGCACGGTGGAACCGCCATCGGAGCTGGCACCGGCATTGTTGACCAGCGACTCGAAAACGACCTGCTTACGCTTGTAGGGTTGACCATCGGATCCGCGAGTGACGTTGGCGTTGGCCAAGTTCTGGGAGACAATCTCGACCCGCGTCTGTTCGGCATTGAGTGCCGAACGTGTGCTTTGGATGCTGGGGATGAGTTGGATCATGGTCTAGGGGGCTCGGAATCAACCGCGGCCGGTGATGGCCATCCTCAACTTGAGCATGGAACCGCTGATCAACTGGGTTTCCAGGGCGTGGGCCAGGCTGTTTTCATTCATGGCCAACATCTCCTGCTCCAGGTTGACGGAGTTTCCATCGCGGTTGGAGGCCACCGCCGTGGCGTCCTCCGTCAAGGAGGGGGCCGCAACACCGGCAATCCGTGACGAATCACCCGCTTTCACCGCGTTGACCAATTGCGCCTGGAACGACGGTGCCACATCGAGCCGCTTGTAGTTCGGTGTCTCGACGTTGGCCAAATTGCCTGCAATGGCCTGATGGCGCATCACCGTGGCATCCAAGAGCTTCTTGGTGACAACGTAATTGGATTGGTTAAACAGCGATTGAATCATGGCTTCGCCTCCGTCCCCTACGGAAAGCAACGGCCATGCCGATTGATGAAAACCCTTATTTCATTGGGTTTTTTGAGAATTGACCCCGGAATTGAGTCGCCCCAAGGCGGAACCGAAGTCCACCTGCCATCCTGAACGGGCAAAACTTTCCCCCCAACGGCTTCAGCGGCCGAGGAGAACGCCCAAAAGGCATGCCAAAGCCCACAACACCGCGACCGCCCCGGCCTTGCCGAGGCTTGTCCGGGCCAAACGGTGGCTGAGGTGGTTGGTATCACCCACCCAGAAGGGAATTCCTTTCCAAGTGCGCGAAATGACCACGAAGGCCATGTCGATGGCCGGAACAGCCACCACAGCGACCATGACGATCCATGCCTGAACCACTCCCCCTTCCCGAGGCTGGGATGGAATCCCCGGCAACAAGGACAAGACCGACAGCACATAACCGACCCACTGACTGCCAGCGTCTCCCAAAAACACCGTGGCGCGGGGATAGTTGTAGGGGAGATAACCGGCGAGGCTTCCAGCGATTAGAGCAGCCACACAGGCCACCTCGAAGGATCCGTGCCCAAGAATCGCCGAAACCGACACGAACGACGCTCCAATCAACCCCAAACCCGCACACAGGCCGTTCATATTGTCGCTGAGGTTGAAAGCGTTGGTGATCGCAAGGATCCAGAGAACGGTGAGAGCGTATCCCAAAAACGGCATTCCTTCCGGGGTCGGCACCCGCACCCCCCATCCGGCAACCCACGCAGCAATGCCTGCTTGCACGAGGAACTTCACCCCGGCCCTGAGGTCTCGACGGTCATCCCAAGCTCCCAAGACCATCATTCCCAAGGCGCCCATCACCAGCACTCCGAAGCGGAGCGCTCCCTCGGTTCCTCTCCATAAGACTCCGAGCTCCCATTTTCCCAAAGCTCCGGAGGATTCCAAAATCAGCATCCCGAGACCGCCCAGCAACCAACCGGTCATCACGGCAAATCCGCCCGCCAACGGAATGGGTTGGACGTGGATCTTCCGGTGCCCGGGGTCATCGACATGCCCCCATTGGCGGCAAAGAGCCCGCCAGAGCGGCAATGACGCGGCGGAGGCGGCACAAGCCACGCCCAAGGCCGCCAAAACCCACAACCCTCCCGGACGCATCACGATGCCCCCCCTGGCCGACCCAGCAGTTGGCGGTACAAGGTGTCCAGCGATTGAACCAAGGCTTCTTCCGAAAAGCGCTCACGCACCCAGGATCGACCGACCACGCCCATCCTGTGGGCCAAGTCCGGATCGACCGCCAATCGTACAACTCGATCCACCAACCCGGGCAAATCTCCCGGTTTGAGCAAAAACCCCGTCTCTTCATCCCGGCAAACCTCGGCAGCCCCATCGCAATCGAAGGCGATGACCGGCTTGCCCGAAGCCAATGCCTGAGGCAGCACCCGAGCCAATCCCTCGCGACGGGACAGGTGTACCAGCACGTCCATCAACCCCAGATACCGACTGACCTCGGAAGGTGGGACCAGACCCGCGAATCGGAAACGACCAGCCAATCCGGGCTCGGTTGCGGCCATGGCCTCGAAACGACCCCGCCAAGGACCATCCCCCAGCAGCAGGAAACGCACGTTCGGAATCTGACGTACCATCTCAACCGCCGCCTCAAACAAGTCGTCATGCCCCTTGAGTTGGAAAAGTCGGGCCACCTTGCCTACAACGAAATCTCCGGGGCGTATTCCCAACCGTTCCGCCAGTTCAGGGTCCCGACGCACCGCCAGGAACGGCGCCAAATCGAACCCGCTGAAGATCCGGGTGTATTGGGATGGGTTACCGATCCCAGCATCCAAGTACTGTCGGGCCATCGCCTCGGCCACCACCACAAAGTGATCCGTCTGCCGCCCGGCCGCCCGTTCCGCGCCACGGAAGGTCGCATTGGCCATCGCACTCTGAAACGGCCCAAAACTGGGGCCATGGATGGTGTGGATCACCCGGGGCACCCCTGCATGACGGGCCGCAAAACGCCCCACGATGCCCGCCTTACCACTGTGAGTATGGACAATCTGCGGACGTGTGCGGCGGAAGTGCCTCCGCAACCGCAGGTAAGCGAGGGCATCCATGAGCGGGTGAACCGGGCGGACGAGGCTGGGCTCCAGCTTCAAGAGTCCGGGCACCGCCAGGGCCATGGGTTCCAGCGACCCTTCAGGCCCGCGAGTGGGACCGGAGATCAGTTCCACCTCCCAGTCGGGAATCCGACCCAGACCAAGGACCGAACTCAGGGTGTTTTCCTGTGCTCCGCCGACAATCAACCGGGTGATGACATGACTCACACGCATGGGCTCAACGGGTCGGATGCCGGAATGCCCAGCGTGCGGAGTGGCACTGCGAGGTCAGCGCGCAGCCTTCAGTGCGGCCAGTCGGTTCACGACATTGGTATGCTCGGCGGTGTTGGTGGGGGCCAGCGCGATGTACCGTTCCAAGTTTTTCAGTTCATCGGCCGGTTTCTTTTGCTGGCGGGCAATTTCAGCCAAACCGAAGCGAACTTGGAATGTTTCGCGGCCGTCCTTGATCAAGCGCTCGTAGTCACCCTTCGACTCCGGCAACTGATTGAGCAGCAGTCGGGAAATGGCCCGGTTGACCCGCGCCACGGAATTGTCGGGATCCCGGTCAAGCACCTTGGTCAACGCCTCGACGGCGGGACCATTCCGACCCAATTGCATGAGGATCAGTGCCCGGCGTGACATGGGCGCAGGATCCGACTTGGCCACCTTTTCCCAGGGTTCGGTCAGGGCCAGTGACTGATCGGTCTTGCCCAGAAGCAGGTAGAGGTACGACAAATAATCGTACAACTCGGGATTGTTCGGATTGAGGCGAAGCGCCTCCTTCAACGGAGCCTCCGCGGCAGCCAACTGATTCAGGGCGATGAGCACGCGCCCATCGCTCTCAGCAAAGCCCGCCTTCTCCAACGGAGTCCAACGCGGCCGAGATGCATCAGCCCGCAACTCGTTGAGGACGTTGGTCGCAGAACCCATGTCTCCGACCGCCAAAGCGGCCGCGATGAATCCAAAATGATTGAATCGGTTGGTGGGAGACAGTCGCGAAGCGCGCGCGAAATTCACCGCAGCGCGCCGAACCATGTCGTCCTTTTGGGCCAGAAGCGCCGAGCCGAAGAGACGCAAGAACTCCGGTTCGTCCACCGGGCCGTAGAGATCCAGCAACCCGGGTTTGCCATCCCAAATCTTCACCAGATCGGTCGAAAGCGATTTGCCCGTCATCAGCGCCTGGTTGACTTGGAGATTCACGTTTGCGGCCGCGTTGTCGGCGTTCAGGCGCAGGGCCTCCTTGAAGAGAGCCGCCGCTGCCTTCAATCGGCCGGCCTCTTGCAAGAAGACTCCGGAGGCGTTGGCCGATCGAGACCACATGGCGGCCACGATCACCGAGTTGGAGGAACCGACCGATGCATTCTGCACCACCGCATCCAGCGAAGGCTGAACCTCGCTCCAGAACCGACTCACCTGCTCCAATTCCGCATCGTTCGGCGCACTGGGCAGGAGGGCTTTACGCGGCAGGGCTCCGTGAAGAGATCCGACCGGACGAAAATCAAACGGTTCCGCGAAGAAACTGAAAACCGGCGTCGCGAAGAAGGTTTGGTTACTCTGGGCAACGCGTGTGGCCAGCGTCAGCCACTGACCGGCGATATTGTCGTTGGCGGCGGCAATCGACTTCAACGCCGGCCAACGCTCCGACTGCCGACTCGAAAGAAACTGGCGATAGGCGCGGACCGGTGCCAATCGCGTCTCGACCACTAAATGCCCGCCCTTGCTGATCAGAGACTCATTACCCGCAATCAACGCCATGGAAAGCACCGGGTCATCGGAGAAGACGACTCCCGAAGTCCGATGGAGTGGAGCCAGCATGGTGAGCGTGTAATCACGAAGGCTGGAACCGTTGTCAGCACGGATCGTTTTCCAATTCTTTGCGATCAAAGCCGCCGGGACCACGAGTGCCAATGCAACGACCGAAACGCCTGCCAGACGCGACAAGCCGGAAGACAATGGTGTGATCCCATAAGCATGCCGAGGATCCGGCCGTCCGGTCCAAAGCAGCAGATAATACCCCGCAAAATAACCCACCGAAAGAGAGGCGCAGAAGGAGAAGGTCAACAGCGGCACCCCATAGCCCAACTGGCTTGGACTGAACTTCAAATCAAAGCCCACCGCGATGCAGAGGCCGAACCAAGCCAGCGCAAGCCCCTGCCACGCCAGCGTCGCAGC
>CAMATE010000039.1 GCA_945861075.1 Akkermansia muciniphila | reverse complement strand
CCCTCTTTGGATTCGGTCTTTGGATCGTCAGACCGATTTAGGCGAAATCGTACACCGTAACCTTCTGCCACAGAGCACGGCAATGTTCGACGAACTTCAAATGTTCGGGATGAATCTGGTACTCATCTTGGGCCTGCTTGCTGGGGAAGATCAGGTTCAAGGCCACCTGATAGGATTGATCCACCACCGGACGCGTGCTGCCGACCATCCGGCCCATGTGGTAGTGGATGACGCCCGGGATGGGCCTCAGGTACTTCTCGCCTCCGGCAATGAGTTCATCGGCGGCTTTGGGGTTGGCGGGGTCGGTCCAGAAAATGACGACGTGAGAGAACTGGCTTGCAGGTGTGCTCATGGAGTTGAAATGAATCGGTCACATTCGGCTGAACCCCAGGGACCAAGATCCCCAGAGCCTACCGTTGGCGAATGCTGGTCGCAGCCGCCCCCCGATGCCAAGAAAATGGTCGCTGGCCTATTTGCTCGTCGCTTGGGCAAAGGCGGCTGATTCACGCGCAGCACGGGTCTCCAATCCGGGTTTCTGGAGAAAGCCGCAGTCGCGGAACCATTCGATGAAGCGGTCCTGCCATTTGCCAAAAGGGATTCCGTTCCGATCAGCGAGGCCCGCCGCCATTCGGGATCCGTCCGGAAGGGGCTCGCCCGGGTGACGTCCATGGCCATACAAGTGCATTTCCACATTGGGCACTCCGGCCCTGAGCATGGCGTCGTAATATTCCATGGCCCAAATGGCATGGCCGCGGTCTCCGGAGCCAGGACAGGTCACGAACGCGGGCGGCACATTTTTGGGGATTTCAGGACGCGCTCCGCGGGCGAAGGGTGAAGGGCCGGGGTAGACCAGCACGGTGAAGTCAGGGCGCGAGGAGATGTGGCCAAACGCCCCATTGGTCTGGGTGCGATCAAACTCCGGGTAGAACAGGGCGGCCGGTGCCGACAGTTCGGCGCCTGCCGAGAAGCCCATGATGCCAATGCGTTTGGGATCGATGTTCCAACGCTGCGCATGGCCGCGAACCAGCCGGATGGCCTGAAGAGCATCATTCACCGCGTGTTTCTGGACATCATAGCCGTCAGCCCGCAGGCGATTGCGCAAGATGATGGTGCTGACCCCGTATTGGTGGAAATAAGGCACAAAGTCCGCACTTTCTGAACCCACGTTCAGCGTCCGATGGCCTCCGCCCGCGGCCAGGATCACGGCCGCACCCGTGTTCAGGCCCCCTTCGACCGTGTGCACCTCGATGGAAGGGTTATGGATGTTGGTGATCCAGCTGATGCGCCCGGCCACCGACTTGCTCAGGTTGTAGTGCTCGGCCTCGCGAACCCTGCTGGCGTTGAGTTGCGCGGAATCCGGCGGGTACAGAGGAATAACAATTCCGCCCTGGACGATGGGTTGTGGGGAATAGGGCTCCGCGTTGGTGGGGCCAGGGCGGGGGACGCTCAACGGGGCTGGTACCTCAACGGATTGAGCCAGTAGGGAGGGGGTGCTCCAGGCGCTGATGCAAACCAGTACGCCACTGAGGCGCCGCAAGAAGGAGGAAAGGGGCATGGGTGAAAGAATGAGAATGATCCGTGGCCCAATTGGGATCAATGGCTGTGAACGTGGCTCTCGTGATCATCAGCCCGAGATTGCAGGTCCGTCTCAAGCGTGACTCGGAATTTGAGGCGCGGGGAAAAACCGATGTGTTCCAGCGTTTTGTTACTTTATCCTGATTTGGCTGTTGGTTCCTTTTTTGGAGCGAAAAAATGCATCCGAAACAACGGGCCCGTCGGATGATAGAATAGAATAATTCTCTATGGACCGTTGCAGGCATCGATCGATATCTGTCGATTTCTGTCGGAACGCGGTTGGATTCCCACGACTCAACTCATGCTCACTCCGATACGCAGCGCGATGATCACTGAGCGCCAAAAAAACAAATCCCGATCCATTCCAACCAGGATGGTGATGTTGCCGCCTTGTCTAAGCAGTCCTGATACGGACCGTGGCATTCCGTGGTACTCGGTAGTTCCCAGTTGGCTGTCCGCCCTTTTGGTTGCCTGTGTGATGTCTGGCCGGATTTTGGCCGGGCCACTCGAGGTGCTGGGGGCCGACCCGCTGGGTTGGCTGGGACTCCGCTCCTCGGATGCGACCAACCGTGTCCAGACCCTTCAGGTGTCTGGCGACCTAGCGACCTGGAAAGAGGCGGCCGTGTTCCATGGCGGGAGCTTCGAGTTCCGCGATCCCGTGGCTCCCACCCAGCACGTTCGCTTTTACCGAGTCGCCTCGCGGTCGAAGACCAGCGCCGACGACGGCCGCAATCAGTTGCAGGCCGTGGACGATCCATTCCTGGTCCGTCCGATGGGCGGGCTGTTTGAGGACCCGATCCATTGGGCCAAGTTCGCGATCTTGCGCGAGGATGCCACCCGGGTCTGGTTTCAGGATTCGCAGCGCTACCCGTTCCACCACGACTATGCCCGCCTTCGGTTGAAACCGTTCCTGGGCATGAGTCGCACCGAGTTCGACCTCAGGACCTTGTACCCCACCAACCATCTGGCCGTCCTCGGCGCCGTGCTGGTCCCCGGGGATGGACGCCCGGAATACGGCATCCAGATCGTGGGTCAGCAGCCGTGGCCCCTGGACGAGGTGCTGCATTGGTTGCGGTTGGTGCGGTCTGCGGTTCGGGCACCGGTCGGCACGCAAGCGTGGTACTTGCCCACCCCGGAACAGGCGACCGCAGCCGAGTCTGACCGGGAGGCGTTCGCCGCCGCCGGCTTCCCGATCGGCTCCATGGAGCGTTGGCTCTCGCAAGATGCCGTCTATTCCGAGGGGTGGGCAGTCGGTCGCCTGACTTGGGTCCCGGCGGCCGAAATCTCCGCTGCCCGGATTTCAGGCCGACTCCGGTTCACCGACATCTTGCTGACCGACCGCGTGCCCGCCGAACTGCCGCCCGTGACGGGCATCCTTACCCTGAGCCCCTCGACACCGAACTCGCACGTCGCGCTGCTGGCTCAGGGCGACGGGATCCCCTTTGTGTGGTTCGCCGACGCGGCCGAGCGGGAACGGTTGCGGGGGCTGGCTGGCCGTGAGATCGCGCTGCGCACACAGCGGGGTTTCGGTGCCACCGCCACGGTCCTCAACCTGGGATCCGGTCTAACTGGGACCGTGCGCGAAGAGCTGCTGGCTCTGAAACAACCCAGGCCCATCGCCTACGTGCCCCGGCAGACGCTGGGCTCGATCACCAACCTCGCGCCTCTGTCTCCGGCCGACGTCCGTTGGGTCGGCGGCAAGGCTGCACACTACGGCCTGCTGCGGGTGGCCGTGCCGTCGAATTCCCAGCCCGCTATCGCCCTGACCTTCGACCTCTGGGACCAATTCCTGTCCCAGGTCCTGCCTACCGGTCGCACCCTCCGGGCCGAGATCGACGCACAGTTGGCCGGTCTCGACCGGAACCCTGAGATCGCGGTGCTCGCACCCCGACTGGAGTCCATCCGCCGAACCATCACCCGCGATGCCCGATTCTCCCCGGTACAGCAGTCGGCCATCCTCGGGGCTTTGGCGAATGCGGGCTTCGATCCCCGCCGGAAGGTGCGCTTCCGCAGCTCGACCAATGTCGAAGACGGGGACGAGTTCACCGGGGCGGGTCTCTACGACAGCTTCAGCGGTTGCCCCTCTGACGACCTCGATGCCGATGCCACCGGCCCTTGCGGCTGCGATTCGACCGAACCGGAGGAGCGCGGGGTCTTTCGAGCTATTCAACGTGTCTATGCCAGTTTCTACAACGACAACGCCTTTTTGGAACGGTGGCGCCGGGGCGTCGTGGAGTCCGAAGTTGGCATGGCATTGCTTGTCCACCATTCCTTCCCCGACGAGATCGAGATGGCCAACGGCGTGGCCACCGTCACCTGGGACGCCTCGTTCGGCAGCGTGTCCTTCGATGGTAAGCTGGTCTCCCAGGCGGGTGCCGAGTCGGTCACTAATCCGGATGGAGCCACTCGGCCTGAGGTCGTCGATTTTTACCAGTCCTGGGGATCGTTGGCGCTGGCCTTGCGGCAATCCTCTTCGAGGCTGCCATTGGGTGCCTATGTGATGCCGTGGGAGGGTGACTACCGACGTCTGGTCGGCCTGCTCGAGGCGGTGGCCAAGGAGTACGCACGGCGCAATCCCACGCGCAAACGCTTCGCCCTCGACTTCGAGTACAAGCGGGTGCAACCGGGCCGTCTCGAACTGAAGCAGGTGCGCCCGCTGCCGCTGGCCGATGCCCCGGCCCCGCCGGTGACGACTTTCCTGATGCCCACCGACGAAACGCTCGTGGTGGAGGAGGGCGAGTACTCAAGCGTCTTCGCCAAGCACCGGCTCAAGTGCCAGTTACGCCTGGTGACCGAGGCGCGCCGGTTGACCGCCGCCGGTCTAGGCACGCCGCCCTTCACCACGGTTGCGTGGGACGCCTCGCACCTCGGCGCCGGCTGGATCCTGACCAATGCCATGACGACCTGGCCGGGATTCGCTCATTCCCTATCAGGAGACCAGACGCGTAATGCCTGGGTGGTGGGTTCCGGAGGCCAACGCCGCACCCTCAGCCTGGTGATCGACTGGAATCGTTCTGCCATCCCGCCCGGCTCGGCCTGGGTCACCCTCCTCGACGGATCGCTGCAGCTCGAGGCCGCTTACGAGAGGCCGCAGCCGGAGTTGACCTGGGAAGGACCCGCGACGATCACCAACGAGACGGTCCGGCTCGTGCCGCTGCGCCCGTCGGGCCCCGGGACGCTCCCGCAATCACGGACGCTTTCGCGCACCGGTGGCCTGCGGGTTGAGACCCGATTCCTGTGGCCCCCGGAACCGCGGGGACCGACGGCCGGATACACCGCACCCAATCTGGGATTCATCGAAACGCGCATCATCGGTGTGACGCGCGACCCGTTGATCCTGCGGAGCGGAGTCTCTCAGACCTATTCTCCAGGGCACCACAACTTCACCGAGACCTTCCTCTTCGAGCCGGCGCTGGATCCCGGGGTGTCCGCTGCACAACGAGCCGAGCTCGAGGCGGCCGGCATCCGGCAACTGGTGGCGGAGAGCGGATTCTTCGAGGGAAACCTCTTCTGGGTGGTGGGTCCCGAGGGCAAGCTGCGCAAGTTCTGAGACCCGGGATGGGGCAGGGCGGCGTTCGCGAGTGACCGCGGGTAACAGGGCATCGGATACGCGCGGTATTCGGACCCTTCTCAGATTTCAGCCGGCCAACCAGCGATAGGGACGCTGGCTGTCATAGGCTAACCCTAGTTCGCGGAGGAGATTCTCCGGCTCCGGAACCTCGGTTTAGTGCCCACCATCTTCGCCTGGGTGCGTCCGCCGCGTGGGGCAATTTGGGCTAGGGACACTATGTATAAAATCTTACTCATCCCTCGTTCCAAGGCAGTCATGACACCGCCGGAGACCCACTCCGAAGGGACTCCATGGCCTCAACACACCTGTGCTGTCTTCTCCCCAGAAATAGGAGTGGGGTTCAGCGAAGCCGCCCTCGATCGGTACGACCCGCACCAAAATGCCCTTGCTCAGCCCGAGCGGTGGGGTTAGCGAACCCCATCGATAAAATGAAAAAATTATCTGGCTGGAGATGGTGCTGATTGGAGCCTCAATCCTGATCTTCAGGAGTGTTTGGACGCTCCTCGACTTGATTCCTTGGGCCAAGAGTCCGACGGGGCTCGCGGTGCTTCTCGGCGTGGGTGTCGTGGTCACCGTGGCTGCCTTGAGGGGCATCGAAACCCTCTCTGGGAAAAAGGGCGAAAATACTGAAGACGAATAACCCTCCGCACAGCCTGTGACTGGGGAGAGCGATCATCGGATGACCCGTGAATTTTCGCTGGTCGGATCATCGCCACTCGCCTCTGTGATAGGATCCAGCTCGAACCTTGGAGACGGGAGTGCAGTTCCGAGGGAATGCGCCTAGAATGAATTGCTCATTCAGGCCCATGGCACGGACTCCAACGTCGTCTCTCCGGCGCAGAGGCTGGGGTACTGGACGGTTACTTGGCGGTGGATTCCTCGTTTTGGTTTCTGGTGTCACGGTTGGGAAGGGGTCACCAATCGGTAGAGGCGGGATTCTCCGGGATTGGGCCGTGGGATGAGAATTTCGGCGGCGTGATCGCCGGCTTCGGCGGCATGATCGGAGTGGCGGGTCCAAGCTGCAGAATTGGGATTCGCGCCTTCTAACGCCGGGCTTTCCAAGATGGTGTAGGATCGACCGGCTTTGGCGTCCCACCGCAAACGCAACGGACCCTGTGAAGAACCTGCCTCCGAGAAACCGCACTGGAGTCGCAAGAAACTGAGCCGATCCCTGGGATGGGTTCCGGCCAGGAATTCCGCCCGGTTGTTTTGGCCATCTCCGTCGGCATCCAACAGGCGGTCATCCAGGGTCGGGTCCAGACCAAACTGCCGTTCCCACGCATCAGGCATTTGGTCCTGATCGGCATCCAGGCCTCCGTCGGTTGCAGTGCTCGTGAGAATCCACTCGGTGTTGACCGTCAGGGCACCGCTGAAATCGTAGCCGCGGATTCGGACGGTATTTTGTCCGAGTCGCAGGGTCGGAGCGGCCTGCCAAGTGGTGGAGTTGATCCAGCGCACGCGATGGGTGTCTTCGGGGCCTTCCACGATGAGTTCCTTGAGATCGATCCAAGCGTTGCCTTGCAGGACTCCGGTGGAGGTCGTGAATAACGCCACGTTGGTGGATGGGCTGGTCACCCGGAACGGAACCGCTGCGGGCAATTTGGTGCGGACGTAGGCGGAGCGTTGCTCCACATAGGCTCGGATGCCGCCGAAGTTCTGCCCCGCCATGGCGCCGAAATGGTCGATCCACGGGCCGAGGTACCGCGTGTTGTAGGTGGTGGTGATGAGGTCCAACAAGTGGGCTTGGTAGCGACGCTGATTGCCCTGCAAATTGAAGAGGCGAGCAAGATTGCCGGTGGTGCGGTTGAGCGGCGAATTGACCGCCGCTCCGAAGGCGAAATCCATGTCCCAGAGGAGCGGCAGTGCCCGTCCGTCACTGGGCCGGAAATATATCATGAAGTTATGCGGATTATCGAAGGGGTAGGTGTCGACCAAGCCGATGAGCGATTGATAGGCCACGGCCCGCAGCCACACGTCCACATCCATGAGCCGTTCGGCTTCTTGCTCTAGGGCGGTTCCTGAAAGAGACAATCCCTTGGCCAAGGCCATGATGGGCTCGTAGCTCGTGGTGGATCGATTGTTCTCCGGGAGGAAGAACCATCGGTAAACCTCCGGATCGTTACCGAGGTTCGTGATATCCACACCGATGACTTCATCGGGCTGAGGCCGCTTGGCCGCCTCTCTGCCGCCGGTGATCGTGGTGGTGGGGTAGTAGATCAGCTCGAGTTTGAACTCATTGCCGGCGGATCCATTCTCGTACTGGGAATCGAGAAACACGTCACCGTATTTGGCCATGACCATCAACGCGGTTCCGGTGAGATCGGTGCGCGGTGGGATGATGTGCACCAAGTCGTCGTACATCCCGGGAAGCCCTCCAGCGTGTTGGAGGGCATGTTTGAGGACGATTTCATCCTGATCGCCACCCACTCCGGTGTAGCCCCCGGAACGGTCGATGGAGATCCCACTATGGACCCCTCGGAATCGTTGGTGCGGAGGGAATCGGAAGGTAAGGCCAACTCGACCGGCATCGGGACGTCCTCGTTGGCTTCCCTGCAAATGCACACCCACGTCATAGAAGATTTCCTGCTCGTCCTGAATCAAGGTCGCTCCCAGGAACTCGTTGCTCATGAGATTGGTCTCCGAGTAGAGCAGTGTCCTGTCGGCCGGAGTCATGAGGACGCGCAAGTTGTGCAAGCCTCCCAGTCGCTCCCGTCCATCGGCTATTCCAATGAGTGCTCGCGATTTAGGTCCGCCCGCGGGGAACCACGACACGGCTCCGAGGGTGTCCGTGGCTTGGAGGTAAAATTGAACGGTGCTTCCTGAATTGGTACCGGGGATCACACCGGTGACACGTCCTGTGCTGTCGATGTTGGCCGGCTTCGATTGCCATGCGCCTCCATTGACCGACCAGAGGAGTCGGACGCCTGCGATACCGTCGTCATCCTGGGCCGTCGCCGTGACTGTGATGCTCTGGCTGGCTGGCGGCACTGCGGGACTGTGGTTCAGCGATTCGAAGGTGGGCCCCAGGTTGGTGACTCGACGTGAATTGGGCATCCCCGGGGTTCCGGAACGGGTGGGCCGAGTGAGCGTCGTCGTCTTGGCTACTCGGTTGAAATAGAGCCGGGTGTTGAACAGAGGGCATCCTGTCAGGTAGCGGGCTCGGAAGGAGACTTCGTAATCCCGGCCATTCACCACCGTCTTGTTGTTGGCCAAGGTCGTCTCGAGGTGATTGTGCATGTGCTCGGTGGGACCCGTGGCGATGAGGTGGAGCACATGGTTTCCAGCAGAAGTGGGATCCTCGATGACCCGACTCAGCCGATGGGTACCCAGACAACGCCAGGAGCTGATCCCGGTCTCAAAATCCCCGTTCTTCAGCAGCGAGATCGCGGTGGCCGTACCGGGCGATTCCACCACCTTGAGATCGTCAATGAGGCATTCGCCGGCATCCAGCAATCCGACGACCCATTCATTCCAGAGGGTGGGACCGGGTGCCGAAACCGCACGGGCACGATAAGTGTGAAGCACCCAATCTGATCGCTGGGATTCATCGCTGGCCGCCCAGGCTTCGGGGGAGGCGTTGTCAGCTTTTGGATCCTGGAGTTCCAAGCTGGAACCGCCGCCGTCGGCGGATTCCGGCCAGCGGCCCGAGTCGGCGTATTCCACGGTGTCTGCCGGGTTACCGTCGGCATCGGCAAGAACCAACCGTTCGCCCGAGTTGGACAATTGCCCTTCGAAGGGACCGAGCACTCGAATCCCCGTATTCTCAGCCCTCAAGGCATCGGGCTTCTCCGCGATCACCAGCAGTTGTCCCGCCCTCAAAACGCTCCCTGCTGGAAAGCGGAAGCGAATACCATCGGTGAAACTCCACCCGGACAAGTCGATGTCCGCGGTGCCTCGGTTGAGCAACTCCAGCCAGCTTCCGGACAAGTTGCCATCCGGTGGATGATAGTGAATTTCGTTGATGACGACATCCTGCTGGAGGCGCACCCGATTGGTTCGATCCGGAGACGTCTCAGAGGGGAATCGCCAAGGGCCGATGCCATCCGGGAATCGCGCCTGTGCGCGTTGGCTCAAGACCAGGGCGTCGATCACAGCCTCTCCATTCAGCGTACTCAGGATGAGGTGATCGCTGCGTTCTGGGCGAAACCCCAATGTGGCGGATGGGACGGCTCGAATGGCATTCACCTCAAGTACGGAACCGGCCGGAAACTGGTAGGAGCCGCTCGAGGATCCGGTCTTGGTGATCCGCAGTCCGTCCAGCGGCAGCGAATTGGATGTGATGTTGGCAACTTCGACAAAGAAACCCACACCGGGAGCGCCCACTTCATTGAGTCGAAGGCCCATGTTCGAGGGGTCCGTCACTTCCATGACACTCAGTTCTGCTTCGATCCAAAGGTCATCCATTCCGTCACTGGCCTGATGCAATTCCACGGCCAGAGTGTTGGTCCCTGGCTGCAGGCTGCCGCTCGGTATGGAAATTTCCACGGCTGCCGGAATCCCGACGCGGCCGACCAGTGCGGGGGTGTTCGCACTCAAAGTGCCGGCCGGCAAGTTGCCGCGGTGGATCTCGCGGCCGTTCAAATAGAAGGCAGCCCCGTCGTCATAAGTGGTCCGAAGTTTTAATCGAGCATTCACCAAGCCCGCTGGCACCACGAAGCGGGTTCGGAAATAGGCAGCCTGCGCGGCCAGTGGCGTCAGGCGACTCTCCGGATTGGAACGACTTTTGGCCGTGCCTTGGAGTTGCGCGCGAAATCCTCCTGGGTTGGGCGAGTTGCTGTCGTTGGCCCAAAGGAAGTCCAGAGTGTTGGCTCTCTGTGTGAACCCCGAAGTCACGGTGAACACCGGGCTCAGCGACTGGAACCCTTCGAAGCTCAGGCCGATGCTCCGTCCGTTGAGCAGCACCGACGTGATGCGGTTGTCGGCGGCGGCCTGGATTTGGAGCTTGGCCGTTTCCGGTGCGAATGCGCTCAAGTCGAATTGGGTCCGGTAGCGGTAATTGCCGGCGGCAACGCTGGTGGTGCCGGGGTTGACGGGTCCGAGCCATCGGGATGTGCCATCATTGGCCAACCAGGCCGGATGACCTTCAATCACCAGAGAGGGCGACGGTGGTGGTGGCGACACGGACTGAGCCGATTGGATTACCGTGTAGTGTGCGTCACGAGAACCAGGGGCCAGGGCTTGCCGTGAATCGGACAAACCGGTTGAAAACAGGGTCGCGATAGGTAACTCGACCCCGTTGGGGGGTGTCAGGTCTCCGCCATAGAAGGGAGCATTGGCGACACTCCAAGAGGACACAGCGTTGCCGGGCACCGTCCACCCAGTTCCTGGCCCCTCGGAGTTCGAAAGGAATTCCCAAGCTTGGTTGGAAGGAATGAACACCGGAAGGGAATCCGGGTTGAGCTTCGGAAAGTTCCGGCGGCCGGGTGTTCCGCCGCGCAGGGCGCTAGCCCGCCAATTCTCTGGTGGCGCGGTGGCGGAGGTTTCCTGAAATTTGGCCAAGCTGGGACCGTGACCGTCGGGCGACACGGGCCATTCCGAGTCGGTGCCGTACGAAAGAGCGTCCATCAGACGCTGGTTGTTGTTCCGCAGTTCGAGAGTCTCGCCAGAATTGGAAAGCCGTCCCTGGAAAGGTCCGAGAACATTGGTCACACCGAGCTCAACGAGGGCCGCAGGATTGGCGGCAATGACGAGTTGGGCTCCGCCGGCCAACACGGTGCCCGAAGGAAACAGGTAAGAGATCCCTCCAGCGAGCCGCCAACCCGACAAGTCCATGTTCACGGCCATCTGGTTGTGCAGTTCGACCCATTCCAAAGCAGATTCCTGATCGGGTGGATGGTAGTGGATCTCGTTGAAGACCACGGTACTGTCCGCGCGCGCCCTCATGAACCCCAGCAAACCGATGAGCAACCCGCAGAGGCCGACTGCCTGCTGAAGCAATCGTTTAAGACGGGGGAACAGGAGGATCATTGGAATCTTCAGGGGGAACAGGGGAACGGATGAAGGGACCGTCGGCTTCGGTTTCCGGCAGCGTCAAGGGGCTTTTGGTGGTGGAAATATCCCGGGAGCCGCACTGGCGTTGATGGAGCTCGCCCGCTAAGGTTTCTTCATGCGTGCAGAGGTTTCCATGAAACGGGGAGTCCGGTTCTTGACCTTATTTTTGGCGACAGCCTGGCTGGGTTCCATTCCCGGATTCCGGATGCCTCTGACAGCCCAATCCCCAGGGCCAGCAGCGGTGCCTCGTGGCAAGCCCATCAAGCCGTTGGTCGGTGAACCTAAGGCCGAGGGCAAACCTAAGGCCGAGGGCAAAAAAGGGGAAGCCATCCAGGGGGACGCTTCCAAGGCCACGATGGCGACCAATGCCCCGGCCGCTGCGGCTTTGGTGCCCGCGGCCAAGCCCGGCTTCGCTTCGGTGGGATTCGATGTCTTGGCCACCTTCAAGTACGAGGTGCCTGAAGACGCTCCGGCTTCGAAGACCAACACTCCGGCCGCGGACCCGGATACCCAGATTCCGGCAAATGTGAAGGCCTTCAATGGCAAGAAAGTGGCCGTAAAGGGCTTTATGCTGCCGCTCAAAGTGGAAGGGGGGCTGGTGACCGAACTCCTGCTCATGCGCGATCAATCCATGTGCTGTTTCGGCACGGTTCCAAAAATCAACGAATGGATCGCGGTGAAGATGGGCACGGCCGGAATCAAACCGGTGATGGATCAAGCAGTGACCCTCTACGGCACCATCAAAGTGGGTGCCATGCGTGAGAACGGCTATCTGGTCGGCATCTACCAAATGGATGGTGACAAGGTGGACGGCCCTCCGGGTTCTTGATCGTTTTGCTCATCGTGACAGGGCCCGGGTTGTGGCGGTGGTGACCTGTTCGCATCTTACCTTCGCCCCCGATTGGCTGGCGCACGCGGGGGCGACTCAACTGGGGTGTTAAGACTCCTTGCGGCTTTCCAGGAAGCGCTTGAGAGCTTGGGCCATGGTGCCACCGAATCCGTCCACCTGCTCGATTTCGTGGATGGGTGCGAGGCGCAGGCGTTGGATGGATCCGAACCGGCGGAGTAGGGCCTTTTTTCGGGCTTCACCGATCCCTGGAAACTCATCGAGGACGCTCTCGCTGATCTTCTTCAACCGCAGTTGCGCGTTGTAGGTGTTCGCAAACCGATGCGCTTCATCCCGCACCCGTTGCAGGAGTTTGACGGCCGAACTGTCCAGCCCGGGCCGGAGCGGATCCTTTTCGCCCGGGAGGTGGATTTCCTCAAACTCCTTGGCCAATCCGAGAATGGGAATATGGGAGAGACCCAGTTTGGCCAACTCGGCACAGGCGGCATTGAGTTGCCCCTTTCCGCCGTCGATGAGAATCAAGTCGGGCCAGCGGGGTCCTGCCGTGACCTTCGGAACCCAAGGGCGTTCCGGGGATTCAGCGGCAATGATTTCGGCTGTCGGGGAATCGTCGGCTGAATCGTCGACGGTCTCATCGATTTCAGAGGAATCCGTTCCAGACGTCGCCACCCCGGATAATGGAGCGATCGATTCTTTCACCTCCTTCTGCAGGCGGCTGTATCGGCGCTGTATGGTTTCGGCCATGGAGGCGAAATCGTCCTGAGTCCGCACCGTCTTCATCCGGAAGCGCCGGTAATTGGAACGGTCGGGGCGTCCGTGCCAGAAGCTGACCATCGACGAGACAATGAAGGTCCCGCTGATGTTGGAGATGTCGAAGCCTTCGATCCGGGCGGGTGGTTCCGCCAGGCCCAGCAATCGTCCCAACTCGCGCAAGTCGGACTCCGGGTGGACAGCCACGGGCAAGGTGTAGGGAATGCGCTCGAACTTCTCCGTCTTCAGCGTAGTGCGTTTTAGGTCCTCCAACGCATCGCGAAGCTGGGCCGCTTTTTCGAAATCCAGATTCACCGCCGCCTTGCGCATTTCGCTTTCGAGTTCGCTGCGCAATTCCTCGGTGTGTCCTTCGAGAAATCCTATTCCTGCACGCACCTGCTCGAGATACTGCTCACGAGTCACATTACCAATGCATGGGGCCGTGCAGTGCTGAAGGTTGCCATAGAGGCAGTGCCGGTAATCCGACTCGTTGGGTTGCAGCGGCCGGCAGCCTCGGAGTTTGAACTTCCGACGCATGAGGGTCAGTGCGCGACGCACGCTGCCGGAATGAGCAAAGGGGCCAAAGTACAGGCAGCCGTCGTCTTTGCGCAGGCGGGTCAAAGTGAAGCGTGGAATCGGATCGTTGAGATTCACCTTCAGGAGCAGAAAACCTTTGTCGTCCTTGAGGTCGATGTTGAAGCGCGGTTGAAACTCCTTGATGAGCCGGCTTTCCAACAACAAAGACTCCGCCTCGTTCTTGACCATGTGCCAGTCGAAGTCGTGGATGGCGTCGACCAAGGCATTGAACTTAAGATCCCACCCCATGCGTCGGGATGGATGGAAGTATTGCGACACCCGCTTGCGCAGATCTCGGGCTTTGCCGATGTAAATGACCGTGCCGAAGCGGTCCTTGTGCAAGTAGACGCCGGGACGGTGCGGCACCGTCGAAAGCTTGTTTCGGATGTGGTCAGTGATCGGCATTGCCTCCCGGCCGAAAAGTTCCGGACCGGAACGCAACCATCCACCGGTTCCAGGAATTCCGCCAGTCAGGGTCGCCGGAAAACCCTGAATGAAGCCGGCTATTTCAGGTCTTCACCCGCCAAGCCGCCCACCGTCCAATCGAGGTTATAAATGAGCTTGGCGCCCTCTTTAAACGGAGCATTCAGGCGGTCGTACAAAGCGAACTCACTGTGTCCATCAACAAAGAGCAGGGACATACCCCGGGGTCCGTGCGCGGCAGCCCCGGTGCCTTTGTAGATGTCGTTCCACTTCCCGCGATTGCTGGAGAAGCAGGGGGAAATGGCTTTCTTGGTGGGAGACAGAACCTCGGAAACCTTGCGTACCTGCAGGGCGGCGCTGTTGTTGTCGTGGTAGAATTGGTTGTAGTAGTAGTACGAGCAGGGGAAAAGCAGGTCGTTGGTCTTGATGGGGTAGTTGTTGGCGATGGTCCACTCGAGGTTGAAGCCCCGTCCTTTTTCCGAAGGGCAGAAGTAGAAGGATCGGGCATTGGTGCTGATGTAAGGATCCATCAGCTTGAGGAAATCGATGAATCCCATTTGCGGCCAATCGCGTCCCGAGTAGGGGAACCGATCGTTCGAATCGCCGGTGTACATGGCGAAGGTCATTCCAATTTGGCGCAAATTGGAGGTGCACCGTGCCTGCAGGGCCTTGGTTTTCCCTTTCGCCAAGGCGGGCAACAGCATGCCCGCCAGAATGGCAATGATGGCCACGACCACCAGCAGTTCGATCAATGTGAAGGCGAGCCGGGAGGAGCGGGGCGGGGAGGAAGGCTTCATGGCGATGATCCGGGAAGATCTGCGAGGATCGAACTCGCACAGAACCCGAGCCGCAACGGCAAAAAGATTGGCGGGTCCGCAGGGGGGGGAAGAGCTGGGATGCGTCCCATCCATCCCGAGGCCACCCATTCAAATCGGAAGGCGACAATCGACGCGAGTGGTTCAATCTTCGCACATGTGGCTGCAGTTCCGATGGTGCTGGGGGTTGCTGGGCGCGATGCTGGCCTGCGCTGATGTTCGATGGATTCAGGTGACCGAACTCAGTCGCTTTGAACGAGAGGCTGCCGGGTCGTCGAACTGGATTTCGCCCGAGTGGAAAACGTCCATTCCGTTCCGGGAATTGCTGGTCTCGTGGAATCTCCGGTCGGAATCCGATCTGGAGATCGAGGCTCAGGTGCAGACCTCCGGGCAATGGGGCCGGTGGTGGCACTTGGGACGCTGGTCCGCTTCGCCGTCCACCACACGGCGCACCAGTGTTCGCGGTCAGCGTGATGCCACGGGTCAGGTGGATACTGATACGCTGGTATTGCCCGCGCAGGCAGACGCGCTCCGATTGCGAATTCGGTTTTCGAATCCATCGCACACACCGGCTCTTTTGAAACGCTTGGATTTGGCCCTTTGGTCACCGGATTCAGGGTTCACATCGAATTCCGAGACCGCTATCGGGTTCACTCGCACCCTCGAGGTTCCGAAAAAATCCCAGGCCGACTATCCGGAGGGGGTGACGCAGTGGTGCAGCCCGACCAGTTTGGCCATGCTCATGGCTCATTGGGGTCAGCAGTCCGGACGCGCGGAGTGGGACATGGACGTCCGATTGGTGGCCGCCGGCGTTCATGACCCAGGATGGCCAGGCACCGGCAATTGGGTTTTCAATGCGGCCTACGCCGGAAGCAGGCCCGGTTTGCAGGCGGCCGCGGTGCGCTTGGGAGGCTTGTCCGATCTAGCTGCGTTGTTGGACTCAGGAATTCCTGTGGCTGCTTCAGTTTCGTACGCGGTGTTGAAAGGCGGGCCGAAGCCAGAAAAAGGCGACGGCCACCTCATCGTGGTCTGTGGGTTGTCTCAGGAAACGGTCACGGTGAATGATCCTGGGGTGCGGTTGAGCCGGGTTCGCCGCGAGTTTCCCATCTCCGGGTTCAGGGCCGCTTGGGCGGCTTCCCATCAGACGGTCTATGTGGTGTGGCCCGAAGGGCGGACCTTGCCTGCCAGCCCGCTGAAGACTTGGTAGCGACAACGGTCGGTCAGTGAATGCGCGGAACCAATACGGACTGGTTCAGCCGTCCTTGGGTAACGTGCGGTTTGTCCGACTCCAAAGAGGCTCTTCCGGCGGGATCGGCCAGCTATCGGCGCTGTTGTTTTGGTTTTCCGTCATCGAAGCGTCGTGGCTAGGGTGGGCCCATGGCACTGATGGATGAGATGGTGGAATTGGGTCGGCGGGCCAAGGCGGCCTCGCGTGAATTGGCCCGGTTGTCTGCCGATGAGAAGAACCGCTGTCTTCGGGTCATGGCCGATGGTTTGGAGGCGGCCACTCCGCGCCTGTTGGAAGCCAATGCGCAAGACCTGGAGGTGGGCAAAAGTCTCGGTCTCACCGGGGCCATGATGGATCGTTTGGCTCTGAATGCCGATCGCATCGCCGCGATGTCTCAAGGCCTTCGTGAAGTGGCCGCCTTGCCGGATGCCTTGGGGCGGATCTTGGATACGCGTGAGCGTCCCAATGGCCTCCGCCTTCGCAAGATCAGCACACCCATCGGTGTGGTCGTGATCATTTATGAGTCACGCCCGAACGTGACAGCCGACGCGGCGTCCCTGTGTTTCAAGACCGGCAACGCGACCATTCTCCGGGGCGGCAAGGAGGCCTTGAATTCCAACCGGTTGATTGCGGAGACCTTGATTGCCTCGGCCAAATCCGTCCTTCCCCATTTTCCCGAACACGCCATCCAAGTGGTTCCCACCGCTGACCGAGAGGCCATCCCGGCTCTCCTGTCTCTCACGCAATATGTAGACCTTTGCATGCCCCGGGGCGGCGAGGGATTGATCCGCGCGGTCACCGAATGCAGTAAGGTACCAGTGATCAAGCACTACAAGGGCGTATGCCATGTGTATGTCCATGCGGCGGCCGATTTGGGAATGGCCGAAGAAATCGTCTTCAATGCCAAGTGCCAGCGTCCCTCGACATGCAATGCCGCGGAAACCGTTCTGGTCGACCGGGCCGTGGCAGCTGCATTCCTGCCGCGCATGGCCACTCGCTTGGCCACCAAGTCTGTGGAATTCCATGCGGATGCCGAAGCGCTTCCTTGGATAACCGGCGCTATCCAGGGAACGGCCAGTGTTGCTCGGATGGCAGAAGACCAAGACTGGGAGACTGAGTACAACAACTACATCCTGAACGTGGCGGTGGTCGAAGGGGTCGAGGCCGCCATCCATCACATCCACAGCCATGGCTCAGGTCACACCGAAGCCATCGTAACAGCAGATCGTGCGGTGGCTGATCGATTCTTGGCCGAAGTCGACTCGGCTGCGGTTTATTGGAATGCCTCCACCCGGTTCACCGATGGAGGCGAATACGGCATGGGTGCGGAAATCGGCATCAGCACCGACAAGATTGGAGCCCGCGGCCCCATGGGTCTCGACGAGCTTTGCAGCTACAAGTGGCAGGGCTTCGGTTCGGGCCAAGTCCGGGCCTGAAAAGCATTCGGCGCGGAGGGATGAGAACCCCGCCGCGCCGATGTTTTCAAAATCCGCCCCAATCCGAGGGGCGATGAGGACGCATTACGCCGCAGCCGGGGCCGCGCTGCCGAAGCCAGGAAGCTTCGGGGGCACCGGCTTCATGACCTCGGGGAGCGGGGTCGAAGCTTGCGCCCCGCTGGGGGGATCCGTCTTGTCGGGGTTCGACGGGTGCGGAGTGAAGCTGCCCGTGCTCACGATGTCGGCGACTTGCGATCCTTCAAGGGTTTCGTGCTCCAAGAGCGCCAGTGCGACCAACTCCACCTTGTCACGATGTTCGGTGAGAACATCTTGAGCCGTCTTGAAACCGGCATCGATGATCCGCTTCACCTCGGCATCGATCCGTTGGGCGGTCGACTCGCTGTATTCCTTGGAGCGCATCATATCGCGACCGAGGAAGACGTATTCCTGAGATTCGCCGTAGAGCACCATTCCCAACTGATCGCTCATGCCCCAGTGCATAACCATGGCCTTGGCCATGGAGGTGGCTTGTTGGATGTCGCCAGACGCTCCGCTGGAGATGTCGTCGGTGAACATTTGCTCGGCGATACGGCCGGCCATGGTCACGGCGATGAGGTCGTTGAGTTCCTTGAAACGGCGATTGTGGATGTCCTCCTTGGGCAGGTACATCGTGGCTCCCAAAGCCTGACCGCGAGGAATGATGGTCACCTTGTGCAGGGGATGCGTGTGCTTGAGCACCACATTCACCACCGCATGACCTGCTTCGTGCCAGGCCGTGCCCTTCTTTTCCTCTTCGGACATGGCCATGCTGCGACGCTCGCGGCCCCAGCGCACCTTGTCGCGCGCTTCTTCCAACTCGTCCATGCCAATAGACTTCTTGCCAGTCCGGGCTGCCAGCAAGGCGGCCTCGTTGAGCAAGTTGGCCAATTCGGCACCGGAGAAACCCGGGGTTCCGCGTGCAATGACCGACAAATCGACGGCACCATCGAGCTTCACGTTTTTGGCGTGCACCTTGAGAATGGCCTCGCGCCCACGGACATCGGGCAGATTCACCGTGACCTGACGATCGAAACGTCCCGGGCGGAGCAGGGCGGGATCCAGCACGTCCGGCCGGTTGGTGGCCGCGATGATAATGATGCCCTCCTGAGTATCGAAGCCGTCCATTTCGACGAGCAGCGCATTGAGGGTTTGTTCGCGCTCGTCATTGCCGCCGCCGAGTCCATGACCACGGCTGCGACCCACCGCATCGATTTCATCGATGAAGATGAGGCAAGGCGTATTCTTGCGAGCCTGCTCAAACATGTCGCGCACGCGGCTGGCGCCGACACCCACAAACATTTCGACGAAGTCGGATCCGCTGATGCTGAAGAAGCTGGCATCGGCCTCACCGGCAATGGCTTTGGCGAGCAGGGTT
>CAMATE010000038.1 GCA_945861075.1 Akkermansia muciniphila | reverse complement strand
TGCAAGACGGTGTCCCCGGATTCCAGAAGGATCGTCGGGTTTTCAACATAGGCCGTGTTGCCTTGCCGACCCAACGGTTTACCGGTGCGTCGCAAGTTGGCTTTGATGTGGCCAGCGGCATTCAGCACCCAAGTGGCCGGATGTCCGGCGCTGGCATGCCGCAGGATCCGGGTCTCCGGATGGATGGCCGCCAGGGAAACGGTCACATAACGATCGCCGCCCAGGTCTTCAGCCAAGAGACGATTGGCTTGGGTTAAGATCTCCGCCGGGCTGGAGACGGACCGCGCAGTCATGCGGAGGCAGAAGCGGGTCTCAGCCATGAGCAGAGCGGGTCCCATGCCGTGTCCGGCGACATCCGCCACGAGGATGCCCCAAGAGCCATCTGGCAATGGCAGGTAGTCGAAGGAGTCTCCGCCTGTCGCTTCCGCAGCATGGGACACACCTGCGATGTCGAAACCGGGAGCCCGCGGTGAGGACTTCGGGAAGAGTCGGGACTGAATTTCGCGGGCCGCGGCAAACTCTTGGCGGGTTTTGCGAATTTCAGCTTCGTGGCGCCGCCGCTCGGTGATGTCGCGAATGAAGGCCACCAACCATTGCTGTTGTCCCATGCGCATCCGGGTGAAGCCGATTTCCACTTCGACTTCTGTTCCATCGGATCGGCGTGCGAGGGATTCGAAGACTTTTCGATCTTCGGCTTCGGCCGCCATCTTCCAGGTTCCCGGGGAGGTGCTGACGGTTTGCAGGAAATCGAGTGTCTTGCTGCAAATCTGATCAGCCTCCCAGCCGAAGATGGTCTTCACGGCCGGATTGCCGAAACGGATGACCCCTTCCAGATCGATGAGCAGGACCCCGTCGGTTGAGTTCTCCCAAACGGAACGGTAGCGCAACTCGCTTTCGCGCAGGGAGGTCTCGGCTTGCCGTCGGGCGGCCCGTACCGCGGCCTCGCGCAATTCCCGCTGAATGGCAGGAACCAAGCGACCGGGTGAGCCTTTGGTCATGAAATCGTGGGCTCCGGACTTCATGGCTTCGATAGCCACTCCTTCCTCGATGCCGCCGGACACGATGATAAAGGGCATGTCCCGGCCGGACTGCTTGTAGAGCACCAGGGCTTGAGGCGCGCTGAATCCGGGCATGAAGTGGTCGCACAGCACGAGGTCCCAGTTTCCGGTCTGCAATTCCTGCTCGAAGGTCGTGGCGGTGGCCACGCGCTTGGACTCCACGCGCCAGCCTCCCTGACGCAGGTGGTTGACCAGGATCAGTGCATCGAACTCGGAGTCCTCAACGATGAGGGCCCGAAGCAGTGGGCGGTCAGGGTTCGGTGGATTCGGAGCCACGGTTGAAACTGGTGGGCGACAAATTTCAAGTCGGGCAACGGGCTTCCCGTCCGTCACTTCACAGTCGGCGGGCTCTCAGGAAGAGGTTTGTCGCTGGGTGGTTGGGCAGAGGGATTGTCACGGCCTCCGAGAGGCTCTTTCCGACCACGGCAGTAACCCCAGGAAGTTGAGTCCAAGTGCCTCCGAGTGACGTGCTCTGCTCGATCTGATAACTCACTCCCGAAGTGGCCCGTAGGCGGAGATTCCAACCGCCACCCGGGTTGCTGGAAATCTCCAGCGTGGCCGCCTCGGTTGTGGGTTCGCTGTCGCGGACAAGGATGTCGAAGTCTTGGGTCGCGCTGGTGAAGGGGTCGCTAACGCTGACCCGCACTCGGTTGGTACTGGGACCCTGCTGCTGCGTGGGGGTCCAAGAAAGAAGTCCATTGGTGGTGACGGTCAGGCCGGTGGGACCGGACACCAATCGATAGGTCAGCGGTTGGGCCGGCAGGTCGGCGTCGGTGGCCTTGAGTTGAAACGAGAGTCGAAGTCCTTCACTCACACGGCGCGTGCCCGGGGTGGTCCATGCCGGCGGGAGATTCTGTTCCTGGACCACGACGTCGAATTCCTGCGAGGTGCCTTCGACCCCGTCGTGCACATCCACACGGACCCGATTGGTGCTGGGCCCCTGCGCTTCGGTCGGTCGCCAAGACACGATCCCGTTGGTGCTGACCGTCAGGCCGGCTGGGCCGCTCAGGAGGCGGTAAGTCAGGGGTTGTGGCGGAAGGTCGGAATCGGTAGCCCGGAGTTGGAATGAGAGAGCGGACCCCTCGGAGACTCGCCGGTTTAGGGCTGCCGAAATCCAGACCGGAGCTTTGTTGGGATTGGCCTTGGTGACCACCTGGGCAAAGAAATTTCCTTGAGGGCCTTCGTTGGGATTGTTGCTAAAAATCTGCAGGGTCCATGAATCCAGAACCTTGGAATCCTCCAGCAACCAGAAATCGCTGAAACTGCCAATCACGGTTGAATTCCTGCCGTTCAAAATGGCCCCGATGGTGGGTGGATGGGCCAAGACCAATCCGGCACCATTCCCGCTGTTTTGCGACAGGTTGTAAAACTCTACGGTCCAGGTGAACCGGTCAGGCACGGTGATGTTCGGTACGGCCAACTTGGCGATCCGGTATCCGGGCGAAACCGGATGCAGGCCACTGTCCCAGAGGAGCGTGCTGGGTTTCTGTGAAGAGGCGACGGAGGGTTTATCCAAGGCGCCATCGTTCTTGTAGAAGCGGATTCGCCATTGCCCCGGGGTGAGCAGATTGGTGGAAACGTCGCCGAAATAGAGGAAGCTGAACTCGGTAACGACTCGGCCGGTTCCAGCGAGATTGATGTCGTCGCCATATTGGCGCCCGAACATGTAGTAGTTCGTGGTTATACCGGCCGTGTTCTCGAAGACAACCTCCGAGGCTGTTGCGGAAAGGAGGGGGAGCAGGAAGATCCACGCTTTCGTGACCCAGTCAGTGAAGGACCGCATCATAAACATTATTAAATCCTTGTAGGGATGAATCCCTATCAGCCCCCTCGGGGTGGTTGACTGAAAGGAAACAGAGCTACGGGGAAAGAAGAAGGAAGGAGTGGTGCCCCGGCTAGGACTTGAACCTAGAACCAATTGATTAAGAGTCAACTGCTCTACCATTGAGCTACCGAGGCGCCAAAACCGGCGCGCTTTATGAAGAACGTGGGAGGTGTTGTCAACACGTCGAACGGAATTTGCGAAAAATCTGCGCGACTTCATGAGGGGTGTGCAAAATACAAGTCCCGCTTTTCCGGGATATTCCCTAAGGTAGCTCGCAGCAATGCTGACTGTTTCCAATGTGTCCAAGGGCTATGGCGGAAGGACCCTGTTCTCGGACTTGTCTCTGCAGTTCAACCGTCAGGACCGACTCGGCCTGGTGGGCCCGAATGGCGCCGGCAAGTCCACGCTCTTCAAGCTCATCCTCCAGCAGGAGGAGCCTGACGATGGGTTGGTGACCTTCCAGCGGGGCACGACGGTTGGTTTCCTGCCGCAGGAGAGCGCGCCCGTGGGTGATCAAACGGTGTTGGAAATCGCCACGAGCCAGCATGCCCCCGGTTCTGAGCCGGAGGATGATTACCACTTCTATGCCGACGGTCCGGCCATCGCCAAGGCCAAGCGCCTGCTCAAGGGGTTGGCCTTCCGTGATACGGATTTTGAGCGGCCGGCGCGCGAGTTGTCCGGTGGTTGGGTTATGCGGGCGCACTTGGCCCGGTTGTTGGTGCATGAGCCGGACATCCTCATGCTCGATGAGCCCACCAACCATCTGGATCTCGAAACCCTGATTTGGTTTCAGGGCTATTTGAAGAATTACCCGGGAGCGATTTTGGTCATCTCGCACGACCGGGAGTTTCTCAACCAGTTGGTCACCGGCATCGTCGAGATTCGCAATGAGCGGCTCTACCGCTACACGGGCAACTACGACGCCTTTCTCGACGAGCGCGAGGCCCAGCAGGAGCAGCAATTGGCCGCCTTCAAGAACCAGCAGCGCGAAATCGGTCGCCTGATGGACTTCGTGAACCGGTTCCGAGCCAAGAACACCACGGCAACGCGGGCTCAGGCCAAGCTCAAGCAAATCGACCGCATGGAGAAGATCAACGCGCCGGAGCAGGCGGCGTCGACGGTTGATTTTGCGTTCCCTCAGCCGGAGAAGAGCGGTCAGCGGGTCATCACCCTCAAAGGGATGGATTTCGCCTACGGGCAGAACGTGATTTACACCGGCCTTGAGTTCGAAGCGCAGCGGGGCGACCGCACGGTCCTGGTCGGACCCAACGGTGCCGGCAAGTCCACCTTGCTCAAGCTGTTGGCAGGCAACCTGACGCCGCAGGCCGGTGTGCGTGACCTGGGGTTGCGGGTGAAGGTGGGTTACTTCTCCCAGTACCGCACCGAAATGCTGCAAGCCGAGCGGACGGTGTTGGAGGAGGCTTCCGACACGCCGGCCCGGGTGACCGAGTTGTACATCCGATCCCTGCTGGGATGCTTCCTCTTCCGGGATGATGACGTCTTCAAGAAGGTGGCGGTGCTCAGCGGTGGTGAAAAGACTCGCTTGGCATTGGTGAAGTTGCTCCTCGATCCGCCGAACTTGCTGTTGATGGACGAGCCCACGACCCACCTCGACATCGCCAGCATCGACGCGCTCGTTGCGGCCTTGAGCGAGTTCATCGGAACCCTGGTCTTCATCAGCCACGACGTGTACTTCATCCGGGCGATTGCCACCCGCGTGCTGCACATCAGTGGGGGTGTGCTCACTCCGTATGCTGGTGACTACGACTACTACCTCGAGAAGACCAAGGCCTCCTCGGCGCGAGTGGCGTTGACGGCAGCTTCCGCCGGCAGCGGTCTGACCAATGCCCGTCCGGCCACCACTGGTCCGGTCGCGTCCTCAAAACCGGTGATCACGACCTCCTCCAAGGAGCGTCGGCAGCAGGCGGCCGAGGCGCGCAAGGCGATGGGTTTCCAGAAGAAGCATGTGGCCACGCTGGAGGCACGCATTGCCACGCTGGAGGCCAAGCAGGTCCAGTTGACGGCCGAAATGGAAAAGCCCGAGACCTACACCAAGCCGGGTCGATCCATGGAAATTCAGCAGCAACTCCGCACCGTGGGTCACGATTTGCACAAGGCCAGCACCGACTGGGAGGCTGCGGCCACCAAGCTCTCGGAACTGGAGGCCGCTTCCATCGAGTGAACGGTGATCCGCACCGGGCGTGCGGCCTGGCGTCGGATTGCCGTGGGTCAGATCACCACCTTGAACTTCTCACCCTTGCCGATGGATAGCGCGAAGCCGGCCATCAGCTCGGGGATGAATTCCAGGTCCTTGAGATTCACCATCTCCACCGGGGAGTGCATGTAGCGGTTGGGCAGGCTGATGAGGCCGCTGGGGATGCCTCCGCGGGTCCAGAAAATCACATCGGTGTCGGTTCCGCTGGTGGCGCTCATGGCCTCGTGTTGCAGGGGGATCTTCTTTTTTGCGGCGACCTCTTCGAGGCGCTGGAGGACGGCGGGATGGTTGCAGCCGCCGTGCGTCAATGCGGGGCCGCCGCCGAGCTTGATGTCGCCGTGCGCCCGCTGGTCTACCGTCGGATAGTCGGTGGCGTGGGTTACGTCGACGACCAGGGCGGTCTCCGGATGGAGCGAGTAGGCGATTTGACGGGCTCCGAGCAGGCCAACTTCTTCCTGCACGTTGGCCACTGCGCAGACTTCGACATTGAGCTTCTTGGCCACCGGCTTGAGCAACCGGAGGGTTTCAGCCACCGCGAAAGTTCCGATGCGGTTGTCGAAGGCCCGGGCGATGGCCAAATCGCCGCGCAGCATTTCGAAGCGGTCATTCAGTGTGATCGGGTCACCGATGCGAACGAGCTTCAGTGCGGCTTCTTTGGAGGCGACGCCGATGTCGATGAAGAGCTCGTGAATCTTGGGAGCCTTGGCCTCGCCGTCTCCGCGGGTGAGGTGCGGGGCGACGTTGCCGACCACGCCCAGGACCGGGCCCTGCCGGGTGTGGATGGTGATGCGCTGGGCCTTGGTGATGGCCGGGTCGATGCCGCCGGTCCGTCGGACATGGATGAACCCCTCCGAGGTGATGAAGTTCACCGACATAGCGATTTCATCGGCGTGAGCCGCGAGCATCAGTCGGGGTCCTCCACCTTTGTTGAGCACGGCCACGCAGTTGCCATAGGCGTCGGAGAAGGTCTCGTCGGCGTACGCGCCGGCGTAATCCAGCCAGACGCGCAGGCCACGGGTCTCGTGACCGACGGGACTCGGGGTGTTGACGAGGGTTTCCAGGAAAGCCAGCGATTGCGAACGCATACGCCGGACACTGCCGCAGCCCAAGGGGAGTGCCAAGGGATGGGTTTTACCGTGGATTCTGCCTCAGGTCTTGCCTGAGGTTTTACCGCCGCGGGTCGTTCGGAGGCTATTCCTCGGCTATATCGGGATGCCGGCGCAGGCGGTTTTCCAGCAGGAGGCGCCAAACCATCCAGGCCGCCTCGATGGCGATGTCCCGCGACATCTTGGAGACTCCTTGTTCACGGTCTGTGAAGATGATGGGCACCTCGGCAACCTTGAGTCCCTTGCGCCAAACGCGATGCGTCAATTCGATCTGGAAGCTGTAACCGTTGGCAGTGACCGAACCGACATCGATGGCTGCCAACGTCTTCCGTCGGAAGCACTTGAACCCGCCGGTCGGATCGCTGAAGGGCATCCCGGTGATGATTCGGGTGTAGAAGCCACCCCAGAGGGAAAGAAGCAGTCGGGACAGTGGCCAATTGATGACGCGAATTCCGCCTGAGTAGCGCGAGCCAAGCACCAGGTCCGCTTTCTGTTCCTGGGCCGCTTGGAGAAACCGCGGGATGTCTGCCGGATTGTGTGAGAAATCGGCATCCATCTCGAAGACGAAGGCGTAATCGCGGGCCAGTGCCCATTGGAAGCCCGCGACGTAAGCCCGGCCCAGGCCGTCTTTCACCGTGCGGTGCAACACGTGGACCCAGGGGTGCTGAGCGGCCAGTTCATCGGCGATTTGTCCGGTGCCATCCGGCGAACTGTCGTCGACGACCAGAACGTCCACGGGCACCGTCAAGGCGCCGAGTCGGCGGACCAAATCGGGCAGGTTTTCCCGCTCGTTGTAGGTCGGTACGATGATGAGCGTCTCGGCCGCCATAAATGTTCGCGCTCAAAGTAACGACCCATCACAGCTCTGAACAGGCGCGAAATTCCGGACCGGTGCCCGTTGCGGAATCCATGGCTTGGATACTTGCCGAAAAAGATGGGCGAAATTTTGGCAGATTCCCTGCGGATGCTTGCATCGGGGCGTTTCTTGAGGAGCCTCCTGTCATGAAGATTCCTCGAAGGGCATTCATTGGTTCGTCGTTGGTGGCCTTGGCGGACGGTTCGTTGGCTGCCGCAAATTCCAAGTCGGGCAGCCAGAAGAAGTCGGGCAAGGGCGTGCAACGGGAAGCCGACCCCTCGGCCAAGCCCCCGCTGGTGATATCGACCTGGCCCTTTGGCAAACCGGCCAATGACCGCACTTTGGAGGTGTTCCGCTCCGGTAAATCCGGCCTGGACGCCGTGGAGCAAGGGGTTCGCTTGGCCGAAGCCGACTTGTCCAATCCGAGCGTCGGGCTTGGAGGGATTCCTGCGGCCCATGGTGTGGTTCAGTTGGATGCCTGCATCATGTCGGGTCCGGGACACAAAGCCGGATCCGTGGCCGCGGTTGAGGGATTCAAGCACCCGGTCTCCATTGCGCGCCGGGTCATGGAGGAAACCCGCCATGTGATGCTGGTGGGCGAGGGGGCCCAGCGCTTTGCTCGTGAGCGAAAGTTTGAGGAAGGGCCCGCGGTGACACCGGGCCAGAAGGCGGCTTGGGAAAACTGGAAGAAGGCGCAGGAGGCAGAGAAGGCCAAGGCGCCGAACCATGACACCATCGCCCTCCTCATGCTAAGCCCGTCGGGAGACATCTTTGGTGCCTGCTCCACCTCGGGCTGGGGCTACAAGATTCCGGGACGCGTGGGGGATTCCCCCATCATCGGCGGCGGTCTTTATGTGGACAATGCGGTGGGCGGGGCCGGGGCCACTGGAATCGGAGAGAATGTGATGCGCTACTGTGGTTCGTTCTTGGTGGTGGAGTTCATGCGCCAAGGCATGTCTCCCACCGAAGCCTGCCTGGCCACGCTGCACCGCATCGCCTCCATGGATCCCAAGGGGTACGACCTCAGCATCAACTTCATCGCTCTCGACAAGCGGGGCCGCTTCGGTGCCGCAGGAACGGGCCAGGGATTCCAGTATTCAGTGGCCTGCGACGACTTTAGCAAGGTCCTGCAAAGTCCGGGTGTCACCCAGAAGCCCGTCGGACCACTGGGCGGCAATCGCCTGTGATCTGAGGTGGGTGAAATGGGGGCCACCAGGCTTGCTACCGCTTACTTCGTGCCGGCGGGCAACGGCACCTGACCTGGCCGGCTTAGGTAATAGAGCAAATCCCGGATCTGCTGTTCCGTGAGGTTGGCGATGAGGCCCTCGGGCATCATGGAGACGGCCGTGGCCTCGATTTTGCGGATTTCCGCACGGGGCACCGTGACCAACTCATTGGCTGTCTGCAGCGATATCCCGTTGGCGTCCTGGGACTTGATCACGCCGGTGAGCACCCGCTCGTCCTTCGTCTCGACGGTGGAAGCGAGGTACTCGTTGGGAATCACTGCGTTGGGGTAGAGGATGTTCTGGAGCAAGTAGTCGAGGTCAGCACGATTGGCGCCTGTGATGTCCGGTCCCACATTGCCGCCGGTGTCGAAGAGGTGATGGCATTGCGAGCACACCTGATTGAAGACCACCCGCCCGCGCGGGGCGTCTCCCGGTTGGGAACCGCCGGCCCAGTAGAGCTTCTTCATCCGTTCCACTTCGGCCTTCATGTCCGGGCTGGTTTCTTTCATCACGCCCCAGATCTGGGTCAGGTCGGCGGCCAGAGTTGTGTCCTTGAGCGAGCGCAACTGGCGGACGAGGTCTGCCGTCAAGGTGGCCTTGGGAACCGCGCCTGAGCGGACGGCTTCCACCAGAGGTCGGGCATAAGCCGCGCGGGAGGCCAAGGTGTTCAGGGCATCCCTTTGTTCAGCGGCATTGAACTGGGGGAATCCAGCGAGGAGGACCGATGGAGTCTTGGCGTCATCGAATGCGGCCAAACCGCGAATCGCCGTGGCTCGGACTCCGGCTTCGGCGGTGAGTTTTTGGAGCAGAGGCACCAAGGCCGCATCCCGGGTTCGAAGCAAGGTATCTACGGCGGCGGTCCGGTCGGCGCCGGCAGCTTGGGGGTTGGCGGCGATGGTGCGGAGGGTCTCCAAAGCCCGGGGGCTGCCGAAGACGGTGCCCAAATTCCGGGCCAACCGGCGGGTTTCCTCATCCGGTGCGGCCGCGAGGGTGGTTTCTAACTCGGTCCAGCCTGCGGGAGCGCTCACGCCGTTGCGTCCGCGGAGGGCGGCTTCCATGCCGCGCAGGACGTCGAGGCGGAGAGTGGTATCTGCGGTTCCGGCCGCCAGCGCGGTGAGGCGGTCCAGAGGGCCCTCAGCTCGCAGGGCCGACGAAAAAAGGCCCAACGCCACAGCGCCGGCGCTGAGTTTGCGGAACAATCGCGTGAACTTCACGCAGGACAGGCTACCCGGCAGGGACTCAGCAGCAAGCCGTCGTTCGCTGGGGTGGGTCTGGACCGTGGGTCGCTGAACCGGGTGGGATGGCAAATACTCATTGCGCCTTCCGATGGTGCTGTGGCTAAGTTTCGCGCCTTTCCGGGGGTAAAACCTCTGGATTGGAAGGTTCGCGACGGTAGGGATATCCATGAAGCGCTGGCGCATGCAGGTCTTGTACTCGGGTCGGGTTCAGGGCGTGGGCTTTCGTTACCAAACGAAGCGGCAGGCGACGGGCTTTGAATTATCCGGAACGGTGCGGAACTTGCTGGACGGAAGGGTAGAATTGATCGCCGAGGGCGAGCGGTCCGAGTTGGAAGAGTTTCGGAAAGCAATCCGTGAGTGCGGGTTGGGTCCGATGATTCGCAACGAAGACGTGACATGGGCCGAGGCCACGGGCGGTTTCCGGGGTTTCGAGATCGTGCGGTAAACGAGAATGAGGTACGCCATCATAGCTGACATCCACGGGAACCTGGAAGGGCTCCAGCGGGTGCTTGCCGACATCCAGGAACAGAAGTGTACCCATGTCGTGTGTCTCGGGGATGTCGTTGGATACGGCGCCAACCCGAAGGAATGCTTGGACATCGTGCGCGGGATGAACATCCCCACGGTCAAGGGCAACCACGATGAATACATCGGTCTCGATGAAGACCCCGAAGGGTTCAATGATGCCGCGGCCGAGGCGGTCGCTTGGAGTCGGGCCCAATTGACAGCCGACGACCGCAAGTGGTTGCGGGATCTCAAGTATTTCCGACTGGTGGCCAATTTCTCCATCGTCCACGCGACCTTGGATGGCCCCCAGCGCTGGGGTTACGTCTTCGAGAAACTCGAGGCGGCCGCCAGCTTCACCTACCAGAACACTCAGCTGTGTTTCTTTGGTCACACCCACGTTCCGGTGGCCTTCATCCGCGACACCGGTGTGCGCGGGGGGCAGTACTCGAAGCTGAAGATCGAGCCCGGTCGCAAGTATTTTATTAATGTGGGCAGCGTGGGTCAGCCGCGTGATGGCGATCCCCGGGCCGCCTACGTGGTGTACGACGTTCCGACTCAGACCGTGGAGTTGCGTCGTTTGGAGTACGATATCCCGACGACCCAGAAGAAAATTCTGGCCGCAGGTTTGCCGCCTCGATTGGCTGAACGCTTGGCGACCGGTCGCTGAGGTTTCGGTGAGCCTTCGGAATCGAAGTCATCGAGGGAATCGAAAAACCTTGGATCTAGGCGGCGGTTTTGGGTCTTGTGTGCCGCTCATCGGCTGAACCGCTCTGCTGTGAAGATCCTTATCCTCAAGCCCAGTTCGCTGGGTGACGTGATCCACGCCCTCCCGGTGCTGCGCCTGCTGCGGTTGGAGTTTCCGCAGGCCCAGATCGATTGGTGGATCCTTCGCGGCTTGATGCCGCTTCTGGAGGGGGATCCGGATATTCACCGCCTGATTCCCTTCGACCGGAAAGACTGGGCCAAGCCGCGTCATTGGCCCGCGGTGGTCCGTCTGGTGCGCCAGCTGCGATCCGAGCGCTATGACTGGATCCTAGACCTCCAGGGCTTGGCGCGTTCGGCGCTGTTGGGTCGGGCCTGCGCCGGTTCTGGTTCCCGGTTCGTCGGCGTGCGCGACTGGCGGGAGTTGGTGCCGTTGCTTCATGGCGAATCCGTACCCAGACCCTCGCCGCAAGCCCACGCCGTGGACTGGCAACGGGCCTTGCTGACGCACCTGAAAGTGCCCTTGCGCACGAATTGGGAATGGATTCCCCGACGGCAGGCCGCAGCCGAGCAATTGGGGCGCGAGTTTCCGGAGATGGCCCGAAACCGTTGGATCGGCCTTCAGCCGGGAGCTCGTTGGGACAACAAGCGTTGGCCGGTGGCCCGGTTTGTCGAGCTGATCCGCCTTCTGTCGCGGTCCCATCCCGGTCATCGGATCGCCGTCTTTGGTGGGCCTGACGATCGGTTCTTGGGCCAGTCCTTGGCGGCAGCCGATCCTGGGCGATGCTTGGATTTGACGGGCCGCCTTTCATTGCCCGGCATGATGGAGGCGCTGCGTTGTGTGGACTTGCTGGTGACCAACGACACCGGTCCCATGCATGTGGCCGCGGCTCTGGGCAAACCGGTGGTGGCTCTGTTTGGTCCGACCGACCCCTCTCAGACCGGTCCCTATGGGCAGGTGGAGTTTGTTCAGCGGGCTGAGCAGCCCCCGGCCTGTGCGCCGTGCCTGAAGCCGGTTTGTTACCACTCGGAACCGCTCGCCTGCCTGAACCGGATCACGGCCATCCAAGTGGCCACCGCGGTGGCAGGTCGATTGGCTTCGGTGTGAGCGGTCACTCCGACAAGGCAGCGTCCCAGTCTTTCCAGACCGGCTCGTAGCCGAGTCGGCGGATCACGTTGGCGACATCTGCCGGAGAACGGTCGTCCGCGATATCGAATTGGCCGGTGGCATTGGTGGCGCGTCCCTGGGCGGTTTTCCAATCGGGTGAATCGGGTGCCAGGGCCTCGATGCGCCCGCGCACCGTGTGGTGGATTGCATCCTTACCGGCGCCCGTGTAGCCGCCGGGTTCGGTATGGCTGCCGGCACTGGCGTGAGTGATGCCCAACGGCAGCAGGCCATCGCGCAGCGGGGCGGGTTCCCGGGTCGAGAGCACCAGTCCCACGTCCGGCAGGAATAGTCGCAGCGCGGTGATCACCTGCACCAGATCACGATCCTGGAATCCCGTCAGGGGCTGGAATTCTCCAGCGCAAGGCCGAAGCCGTGGCAGCGAGACGGTCACCTGAGCCTTCCAACAGTGCTTGAGCAACCAAGCCGCGTGGGCTGCTACGGAAATCGCTTCCTGACGCCAGTCGGCCAGGCCGTACAAGGCGCCGATTCCCAAGCGACGGAACCCCGCCGAATAAGCCCGCTCCGGTGTGGCCAAGCGCCAGTCGAAATCACGCTTGGGCCCAAGCGTGTGCATTTGACCATAGACGTCCCGGTCGTAGGTCTCTTGGTAAACCACCAGGCCTTCTGCACCGGCTTGGACCAGCGGTTGGTAGTCACTGGTTTCCATGGGACCGACCTCGAGCGACAGCGCGGGGATGAACGGGTGCAGGGTTCGGACACAGTCAGCCATGTATCCGTTGGACACGAATTTGGGGTGCTCTCCGGCCACCAACAAGATGTTGCGGAATCCTTGATCGGCTAGGGCGCGCGCCTCCCGTTCCACTTCTTTCTGCGCCAGCGTGACTCGGAGGATGGGGTTGTCCCGGGAAAAGCCGCAGTAAGCGCAGTTGTTGATGCACTCGTTGCTCAAGTACAGCGGTGCGAAGAGCCGGATGGTCTTTCCGAAGCGCTGCCGGGTCAGGGATTGGGAGCGTCGGCACAAGTCTTCCAATCGTGTGGCCGCCGCCGGGGAGAGCAGGGTGGCAAAATCACCCAGTGACGACGGTCCGCGCCGAAGCACCGAGTCTACGCGCTCGGCATCCGACGACCGGGCTTGATCCATCAAACCCTCCAAAGGCAAGGCACGGAAGGCCTCGACGAAACTCATGTCCACCGACCATAGCCGGGGAGCCTCCACAGGCAAGCCGTGGGGCTCGCAGGGACTGGCTTTCGGGCGCTAGTTGAACCCGGATTTATCCTCGAAGGACTTTCATGAATCAGACCGTTCGTTGCGACGGGGAAGGTCTTTTTCGATGATGATGCGGGTACCCCATGGAGTGAGATGCTCCAGGCTGACGGCATCGGAGTCGGCCCAGTTCCGCGCGATGGTCATTGGGATCGTCACCACCAACTGGCCGGATTCGCTGGTCACGTTCCAGTCGGGTCCGTGCGTTGTGATCAATCGATACGACCACCGGTCGCCGGGAGCGGGTCCGATCTGGACTGCTTCGGCCTGTTGTCCCGACGCCAGCCAGTTTGCCAGCTCCGGGCGGCGCATCCGGAATCGCACGGTCGAGCCGAAGATTCGCAGTTTCATTGGCGCAACGCTGAACGGAACGAGGTCAAAGAGGAAGCCGGAGCACGGGCGACCGGGCTTGGAACGCCCCCCCTGCGAGGGAACCGAGTCCGTCTTCCAATTCCCGGGATGAGAGCGGAGGCTGTGACCATGTCGTGGATGGATCACTCTTCTGAAAACAACAGCGTCTGTCCGCGCCGGATTCCGGGTCCGAGAGCGGGGACCTGGATGGTTTTGGGCGTCAGTCTCTGTTGGGGTGCGCTGACCTCGTCGATGCTCCGAGCTGAAAGTCCGGCCGAAATTCGCACGGGGGCTGACCAACTTTTGGCGGCCGATCCGTCGCCCCTGCGCGGGAAGCGGGTGGGTTTGATCACCAACCCCACCGGGGTGACCCGCGATCTGCAATCGCTGGCCTTGCGTCTTCGACAGCGGAAGGACTTCGAGTTGGTGGCACTTTATGGGCCGGAGCACGGGGTGCGTGGCAATGCCCAGGCGGGTGACAAGGTGGGCTTCCAGTGGGATCCTGTGCTGGGGTTGCCGCTCTTCAGCCTTTACGGCAAGACCTTCAAGCCCACCGGCCCCATGTTGACGAACATCGCCGGGATGGTTCGTGGGAGCCCGGGCATTCCCACCAACGCCGCTCTCGCAGAACGGATTGACGTGCTGGTCTTCGACATCCAGGACGTGGGTTCGCGGGCCTACACCTACGTGGGCACCCTTTCCAAGGCCATGGAGGCCTGCGCCGAAAACGGTATTCCGATCCACGTGCTGGACCGGCCCAATCCGCTCGGGGGTGTCGTGCTGGAGGGGCCCGTGTTGGAGTCGCCTCAGTGGGTGTCGCTCGTCGGCATCCAGCCGATCCCCATGCGCCACGGAATGACCGTGGGTGAGTTGGCCCGCCTCTTCAACGCGCGCTTTCTGGCCCGGCCGGCGGCCTTGACGGTGACGCCCATCACCGGTTGGACCCGCTCGATGGACTTCATTCAGACGGGTCTGCCTTGGGTCATGCCATCGCCCAACATGCCCACCGTCGACACCGCCCGCGTGTATCCGGGGCAGGTGTTGCTTGAGGGAACCAATCTTTCCGAGGGGCGCGGAACCACGCGTCCCTTCGAACTGTTCGGTGCACCGTGGATTCAGGGGCGAGAACTCACAGACGCCCTCAATGCGTTGCGTCTGCCCGGGGTGGTTTTCCGGGAAGCCTGGTTCACGCCGTCGTTTTCCAAGCATCGCGGCGAACTGTGCGGAGGTAGCCAAATCCATGTCACCGATGCGTCCCGATTCCGTTCGGTGACGACGACGTTGCGCATTTTGGAAACCGTCCGTCGGCGATATCCGAGCCAACTCACCTTCCAGGGCTCGACCTTTGATCGTCTCATGGGCACGGCCACGGTGCGCCCGCTATTGGAATCGGGCGCGGACCTCGCGCCGGCCTTGGCTCGAATGGATTCGGACTTGAAGGCCTTCGAAACCCTCCGTCAGACGTACCTGCTTTATCCCTGAAGTGAGGCGGTGCGTTTCGAACGAACGGTTCGCAGCAAACGCCAGCCAATCAGCGCCAGCGAACCTTGTGCGAAGAGGTCCCCGTGTCGGTGGTAGGGGGTCTCGGTGCGGGGGAGACCCATGGGCACGGTGATGAGCAAGACACCGGGCGCATAGACGTTGCCATCCGGGTAGCCGAGAAGATCGCGCGGTGTGCCGCAGGCGTCCCACCATCCGGTGATGCCGTTGTTGCACACCCGCACCAAGGCCACGCCATTCTCGACAGCCCGGAAGACCGCGCTCGACGTGTGCTGCCACTGCGCTGCGCTCTCGGCAAACCAACCATCATTGGTGATGCCCAGGATGAAATCGACACCGGGTTGGACATGGTCCCGGATGCCGTGCGGGAAGACGTCTTCGAAGCAAATCACCGGGGCTGCGGTGGCTCCGCCGGTGAAGCGGAAGGTCCACGGGCGATCACCGCTGTCGAACCCGTCGCCAATGGGTGTGATCCATTTGAGGAAGGGGAGCCACCGGGCCAGAGGGACGTACTCACCGAAGGGCACCAGTCGCCGCTTCCAGTAGGCCGGCGGCATGGATCCGTCGCCGCGCCGCAGGAAAGCTGCGTTGTAGCGAACCACGCCGGGGCGATCACGGGTTCCGGCCTCGCGGGTTACCGAGTCGTCGGCCCCGAGGATCCAGTCGGGTCCGTTCTTGCCGATGAGGGCGACCATGCGGCTGTAGTTGGTCTCCGTCAGTCCGAAGGTGCCCTCGGGCCAGACCAGCACTTCGGGCTCCAAGGCCAGCGCCTGCCGCGACAGGTTTTCGATCTTCGTGAACGTGCGGCCTTGTTCATCGGGATCCCATTGGAGGGTTTGCGGCACGGAGGGTTGCACCAGACTCATGCGGACGGTCTTCGGGTTGGCCTGGCGCTCCAGGCGACGGTAACCCATGACCTCCCAGAAACCCCAGCCCATGACGAGCAAGGTGACCATGAGCGGGAGTCGTGCCTCGGCGGTCCAGTTCCAGCGGGATTCGGGGCGCAGACCCATGCTCAGGAAGGCGCCACCCAGCGCCAAGCTGCTCCAACAAACGAGGAAGGAAACGCCGTACACCCCGGTGACGCTTGCCAGTTGAATCAGGGGCAATTGACGCCACTGACTCACCCCGAGGGGAGCCCATGGAAATCCACTCAATAACAGCGAACGCAAGTACTCGAGGGCGACCCAACCCAAGGCGAGGGTCATCAATCGCGAAGCGCGCACCGCCCAGGCATCGCGGGCGTAGGCCTTTGCTCCGAAGAGCCAAGAGGCCCCGCCTCCGGTCGGTCGGTCGGTCTTGGCATCGTCACCATTGAGTCGCAGCCCGAGGCGGATCCAGAGTGCTGGGAATAGGGCGCAGTAAGCGCTCAAGGCCACCCATCCGGCGTAGGCGCCGATAGGGAAGGGGATGTGACGCATCCAGCGGAGCAAGACCAGGAAGTGGACGAGGCCCGCGATGTAACCGTAGCGGAAACCCTCCGGTCCGCGCAGTCCGCACGCTCCGAACCACAGAAGTGCCGGGGCGATCCACGCCAACCCGGCCCAACCAGGAGTGGGATGCGCCAAGGCTCCGGCCAGCCCGGCCAGCACCGCCACCGGGTACCGCTGCGTCTCTCGGTTGATCCAAGCGCTCGTCACGCGGTCAGCCTACTCCCTATAACCCGGTTCCGGCGAGGAACGGTTTAGGTCGAGGCTCCCGACCGGATTTCTCAATCCGTCTGGGATTGCATTCCTGAACCTGCAAGCAACCTTTTGAATCTCGCAGATCCAAAGGGATCGCTGTGAGACCCAATGACCGAATCCCGAGAGCGAAGACTCCTGCTGCTGTTGGCGGCGGTGCAGTTCACCCATGTGCTGGATTTCATGGTGATGCTCCCGCTCGGGCCGCAATTAATGCGGGACCTCCATATCGGTCCGTTGGGTTTCAGCGCGCTGTTGGGTTGCTACTCGGTGGCGTCCGGATTGGCGGGTTTTTTTGGATCCACCTTCATCGACCGGTTCGAGCGGCGCACGCTCCTGGTTGCGACCTATTTGGGATTCATCGTCGGAACGCTCGGGTGTGCGCTCTCCCACAGCGCCGCCATGTTGGGTTTGGCTCGCTCGATTTGCGGGATCTTCGGGGGCCTGTGTGGTTCATTGGTCATGACAGTGGCCTCGGATCTGGTGCCTCCCCAGCGTCGGGCGGCCGGATTGGGCTTGGTTACCACTTCCTTTTCTGTGGCGGCGGCCTTCGGGGTTCCCTTGGGACTGGCACTGGCCAATCGATTTGATTGGGAGGCGCCTTTTTGGGGTGTGGCGATTCTTTCGGCGATCTTGTGCGGGTTGATTTCTGTGAACTTGCCGACCCTCAAGGATCACATCCATCCCGGTGCCCGCTTTGGTTTTACTCCCATGCTGGAAGTGATCCGGGACGCGAACGCGCGTCGGGCCTTGGCCTTCTATGGGATGCTGGTCTTCGCCCACTTCGCCATCATTCCGATGCTGGCACCGTACCTCATCGGCAATGTTCATCTGGCGGAGGAGAGGTTGTTTTTGGTTTATCTCGTGGGTGGCATTTTGAGTCTCTTCAGCACGCCCCGCATCGGCCGGTTGGCGGACGAATTGGGGCAGGTTCGCGTGTATGCGGGTTTAGTGGGTTTCGCCATCGTGATCACCTTGGCCATCACGCATGCCCGACCGATGCCGCTCTTCGCATTGTTGCTCCTGGGGGGATCGTTCTTCGTTTTTGCCAGCGGCCGGTTCATTCCAGCCCAGGCGATTCTCAGTCTGGCGGTGCCACCTCGGAGGCGGGGCGCATTCATGAGTTTGAGCAGTTGCGCCCGCGACATCATGGCCGGACTGACCACCGCGGTGGGCGGGTGGCTCGTGGTCAAGACGCCCGCCGGCGAGATTATCGGCTACGATCGATTGGGATGGATCGCAGTGGTTTCGGCTCTCTTGAGTCTTTGGCTGGCGACTCGGGTTCGGAATGTGGAGCACTCGGTCCCGATTGTCCCGGCAGCCCCCGCGGGTGATCAGGTAAATCGGTCCAACGGATGACCGGCCAAGAAGGCTGCGGCCTCCATGCGTCGGCCTCCCTCCGGTTGAAGCAGTTGCAGCTCCAGAGCGCCGCGGCCGCAGGCCACCACCAGACGGCCCTTTCCGGAATCGATCCGATGACCTGGTGAGCCCGAGCCCTCGCAGGGAGTGGCGGCATGGATTTTTACCAGCCGGGTCTTTCCACCACCCTCGGCATGACAGAAGGCCCCGGGCCAGGGAGTGAATGCCCGCAGTCGCCGCCAAAGTTCCAACGCGGGCCGATCCCAAATCAGTCGTCCGTCTTCCTTGCTGATCTTCCGGGCCAACGAGACACCCTCAGAAGGTTGGGCCTGGGGAGTGATCCGACCGTTCAGATAGTCGGGCAGTGAACGAATCAATAAGTCTCCGCCCAGGTCGGCCAAGCGGTCGTGGAGTATCTGGCCGGTGTCCGCGTCATGGATCGGGGTGATGGCCGTGGTGACGATGGGTCCGGTGTCCAAACCGGCATCCATGCGCATGAGGGTGACGCCGGTTTCCTGCAGACCATCGGCCAAGGCCCATTGGATGGGGGCGGCTCCCCGATAAGCCGGCAGCAACGACGTGTGGACGTTGAGGCAGCCGTGACGGGGGACGTCGAGGAGCGCTTGCGGCAGCAGTTGCCCGTAGGCGGCGACCACCATGAGATCGGGGGCCAGCGAACGGAGGCGCTCGATGAAGACGGGATCCCGGGCTTTGGCGGGTTGATCGACGGGTATGCCTGCCTCGAGGGCGGCTTGCTTGACCGGGGTG